>JBEAZU010000145.1:0-3066 GCA_041169945.1 Bacteroidota bacterium | reverse complement strand
TATGAGTTCCAATGAGAATATCTGTTTTGCCTTCGGCTACTCTTTTAAGGGTATCTTTAATTTGCCCTGCGGTTTTGAAACGGTTTACATATTCTACCCTGCAAGGGAATTTTTCTAACCGCTCACTGAAAGTTTTGTAATGCTGCATGGCCAACACCGTGGTGGGTACCAATACGGCAACCTGTTTGCCATCACAAATGGCTTTGAATGCTGCCCTGATGGCAATTTCTGTTTTCCCAAATCCAACATCTCCACACACCAATCGGTCCATAGGATGGGGTTTTTCCATGTCGGCTTTTACGTCTTCAGTGGCTTTGGCCTGGTCGGGGGTATCTTCATAGATAAAAGAAGTTTCCAATTCGGCTTGTAAAAAGCTGTCTCGTGTATACGCATATCCAGGCGCTGCTTTTCTTTTGGCATAAAGCAAAATCAACTCTTTGGCAATGTCTTTTACTTTTTTCTTGACATTTTTTTTCTTGTTTTCCCATTCAGGAGAGCCCAATTTGCTCATCATCGGCGGACCACCTTCTTTGCCACTGTATTTGCTGATTTTATGTAAAGCATGAATACTGGCATATAGCAAATCATCGTCTCTAAAAATAAGCCTAATGGCTTCTTGTTTTTTGCCATTCACTTCTACCGAATCCAATCCTGCAAAGCGGGCTACCCCATAATCGGCATGGGTAACAAAATCGCCAGGTTGTATGGTTTTAAGTTCTTTAAGGGTGATGGCTTTAGACTTAGAATATTTTTCTTTGGTTTTAGAACGATGGTACCGGTCAAACAATTGGTGGTCGGTGAAGCAAACAATTTTCATTAAATGATCCACATATCCTTCCCTGAGTGCGGTATGTAAATGATTTAATTTAAGGTGAACATTGATTTCTTCTAAAATGGTTTGAATTTTTTCAAACTGGCTTACGGCCTCTGTGGCAATATATAAAGTGTAATTTTTGTTTTGAAATTCGGCAAGGGTATCCGCAATCAATTGGGTGTTTTTATTGAACGAATCTTGCACTTTACTTTCAAAAGTGATTACAGCGCTGTCTTTGAAGCTAAATTTACGACCAAATTCTATACAGTTGTATTTGGTTAATTGCGCTTTAAATTGTTTGGCGTTTTCGAAAAGATCGCTGCTTTTGGTAATTAAGGCATTGGTACCTATGCTCGCAATAATTTTCTCAAAATCATCTTCTGCACTTTTATACTGCTTATCAATAACTTCAAAAGTATGGGCAGCATTTTTAAACCAAATAATGGCGTTTTCAGCCAAAAAATGCAAGATAGATTCTCTGCTTTCTTTTAATAATTTGGTTTGAACATTGGGGATAATAGAAATAAAGGTTTTATGCTCAATCGATAATTGCGTATCTGGATTGAATGTACGGATACTTTCAATTTCGTTGCCAAACAATTCTATACGGTAAGGCAATTCATTGGCGTAAGAAAAAATATCTATAATACCACCTCTGATGGCATATTGACCAGGTTCAAATACAAAATCGGCTTTTTCAAAATCGTATTCATATAACAATTCACTCAAAAAAGTAGTGTCCACTTTTTCGCCCACCTTTGCCCCAAAAGTGTTAGCGACCAAAGATTGTTTGTTGATTACCTTTTCACTTAAAGCATCAGGATAGGTAACAATGATAATACCAGTACTAGAGACTTGGTTTAAGCGATTGAGCACTTCCGCGCGCATGAGAATGTTGGCATTCTCGGTTTCTTCAAATTGATAGGGTTTTTTATACGAAGTAGGGAAAAGTAAAATGTCTTTCTGTTCTCCTAAACCTTGCAAATCATTGATAAAATAGTCGGCCTCTTCTTTATCGTGTAAAATAAAAAATTGGTTATTAGTCAATTTTAAACTAATTGTCATTGCCAAAACGGCATCTAAACTGCCGCTTAAACCATGAATTTGCACGTTTTGCCCTTTTTCTTTTAAGTAGCTTTCCAAGAGGCTGGTTTGCACATCGTTGGAATATTGAGCAATATAATCTTTAAGTTTCACTAGGTTGATTTACTTTATGGAGCAAAGGTAAGGCTAATGTTTGGAGAAGCTACAAAGATATTCAATAAATCGTGAGCCAATTTTTCAATGTTATTTCAACAAGTTTTTTAAAGCCAAAGACAAATCGGGGAATTTAAACTTAAAGCCGGCATTGCTAATTTTTCTAGCGCTTACTTTGTTGCCCCCTAATACAATTTCAGACATTTCACCCATCAACCATTGCAAAATAAAAGCGGGTACCTTAGGTAAAAACAAAGGTTTGCGAAGTTTTCTGGCAATGGTTTGCATCATCTCTGTGTTGGCCACTGGTCGTGGGGCCGTGGCATTGTATACCCCATGCATCTCTGTATTGTCAATGGCAAAATTAAATATACTACATAAATCATCGATATGGATCCAAGACATCATTTGATCGCCAGTTCCCAAAGGCGATCCAATCCAATATTTAATGGGTTTAATTAATTGCGGCAAAGCCCCACCTTCTTTGGCCAAGACAATCCCAATTCTAAAAATACAAGTCCTAATGCCTAATAGTGCTATTTTGTTGACTTCTTCTTCCCATTGTTGGGCTACTTCAGCCAAAAAGCCATCACCCACCGGGCTTTGTTCGTGCATGGTTTCGTAGCCGGTATTGATGCCGTAAATGCCGATGGCGGAAGCAGAAATAAAAGATTCGACATGGTGTTTGAAAGAAGTCAAGGTATTGACCAATAGTTTAGTAGATAAAACCCTACTCGCAATAATTTCTTTTTTTCTCTTTGCTGACCAATGTCCTTTTGCCACACTTTCTCCGGCCAAATGGATGATGACGTCTGCAAATTGAATGGCTTCAGGGTCAATGGTTTGTTTAAAAATATTCCATCTAAACACTTTAATGTCAGGATTATGATGGTACGATTTTTCCCTTGTTAAATGCGCCACTTCATGCCCTTGGGCAAGTAAAAGCTTGCTAAGTTTGGTGCCAACTAATCCTGAACCGCCGGTAATTAATATTCTTTTCATGTGAAAATGTGTTCGTTAGCATTAATACTCCTTTAACGACTAATATGTTATCA
>JBEAZU010000144.1:0-3509 GCA_041169945.1 Bacteroidota bacterium | reverse complement strand
CCGCATCTAATTTTTTAGGCAAGCCCAAGGCCAACAAGGCTTTTATTTCTGAAGCAAAGCAAAGTTTGTCTTCATCTTGGTAAATAAACAAAGGTTTGATGCCATAACGGTCACGGGCAATAAACAAACTATGGTCATGGTTGTCATAAATCGCAAAGGCGAAAAAACCATTCAATTGGTTCAAACATGCCGCGCCATCCTGCATGTATAATTTCAACAATACTTCAGTATCTGAATCTGATTTGAAAGTGTGTCCTTTTTCAATCAGAGAAGCTTTCAGGGTTTTATAGTTGAAAATCTCGCCATTAAAAACAATGGTATAACGGCCAGTTTCTTCTGTTTTAGGTTGATTTCCCTCAGGAGAAACATCAATGATGGATAACCTGGCATGCGCCAAAGCGACATTGCCTTGCAGGAATGTACCCGCGTTATCGGGCCCCCTTTTAGCCAAAGTAGCATTCGCTTTTGCTAGATTATCAAAAGTGCTTTTTCCTTTTTCATTAAAAGCATATATCCCTACGATTCCACACATGGTATTTTATATTATTAATCAAATATTTTAACTAAGCTTAATGGCAAACGCATTAAAAATTCAGAATACTAAATTCAATCCCTTAGGCCTCATCCCAAACCCTTCTCCAAAAGGAGAAGGGCTTTTACATTCCGTTTTAATTTTAAATTTTTACTTCATTTACTCGCTAATTCTATGGACTTTAATGCAACTGAATGTTAAATTTGCAAGTCCCTCTTCACGGGAGAGGGATTGAGGGTGAGGCTTTATGATTGAATTCTTACCACTACTATTTGTGTAGCAATGACCAAACACAAGCCATTCCATGTCTCAGACAATAATTTTTTTAATAATTCCAGTGTGTTGGGTTCGACTGTTTGTATGTATAGCATCTGAAATTACTTATGGGTTCATCAAAAATAGTGGCACAAAAACACAATGTTTTGGCATCCAAACTTCTTGCATTCAAACTTGTTTCTTTTATAACAGCTAATCCATAGATTTTTTTAATAAGATTCCAATCGCCCAAAGTTCCTAAAGTCAGCACTCTTTCAATGATAAATTTCTTATTTTTGGTCAAATCAATACTAGACTTATCTGTGTCCCAAAATAAAGTTTCGCTAAAATCTTTATAAGTAATTGTTTCCATATATAAATTATCTAAAGCTGTAACTATTCAAATATCTTCCCGGGATTCAAAATGTGATTTGGATCAAATACTTTTTTGATTCCTTTCATCAAATCAATCACCGTTTTAGACAAAGCGATTTCGATATAAGGTTTTTGCACATAGCCAATGCCATGTTCACCCGAAATGGTACCCCCTAAAGCAACCGTCAATCGGAACAATTCCTTGATTCCTTCGATTACCGAAGTATTCCATTGTTCCTCGCTCAAGTTACCTTTTATGATAAAGATATGCAAATTTCCATCACCAGCATGTCCAAAGCAAACCGATTCAAAGCCAAACTTACCCCCAATTTCTTTGATACCTTTGATCAAAGCAGGCAAAGCCGCACGAGGTACTACAGTATCTTCTTCTTTGTAAATAGAATTGGCTTTTACCCCATGCGCCACATTTCTACGCAATTTCCACAAATCTACTTTTTGTTGCGCCGAATCGGCCATCAAGATTTCTCCCACCTCAAATTCCTGCAAGACCTCATAGATTTTTTCGGCCTCTTTCATCAACACGTCCATGTCATTGCCATCGACTTCTATCAGCAAATGGGCCTGGTCAGTATCGGTCAACACCATGTCGAGTTTCAAATAGTCGACTGTCCAACGAATGGCATCACGCTCCATAAATTCCAAAGCAGAAGGCGTAATTCCAGCCCTAAAAATAGCGGAAACGGCCGCACAAGCCTGTTCGGAAGACGCAAAAGGCGCCAACATGACCAGGTCTTTGCTTGGCAAAGGAATAAGTTTCAATACGATTTTGGTAATCACGCCCAGCGTCCCTTCAGAGCCAATCATCAATTGGGTGAGGTTATAACCCGTGGCATTTTTAAGAACATTGGCACCCGTCCAGATGATTTCACCGGTAGGCAAAACCACTTCTAAATTCAACACATAATCTTTGGTCACGCCATACTTTACGGCTTTGGGACCACCAGAAGATTCTGCCATATTGCCTCCCAAAAAGCAACTTCCCCTACTCGATGGATCAGGAGGATAAAATAACCCCTGAGCAGCAACGGTTTCTTGAAAATATTGGGTCACTACCCCTGGTTCCACGGTGGCTTGCAGGTTTTGGTCGTCGATATGAAGAATTTTATTAAAGCGTTCCATCGCCAATACCAAGCCTTTATGGATAGGTAAAGCGCCACCGCTCAAGCCTGTACCCGCCCCTCGAGGCGTTACAGGCACCTTAAACTGATTGCAAAGTATCAATATTTTACTGATCTCCTCCGCATTGGCAGGCTTCACCACCACATCAGGTAAAAATAAAAAATCTTCTGTTTCATCGTGGCCATAATGGTGCAGACTTTCTTGGTCAACATACACATGCTCGGCACCAACGATGGCTTTTAATTGGGAGATATAGGGCATATTTTTAAGTATTAGGTTAGTACAGCGTACTGCGTCTTGAGTACAGGGTATAAAAGCACTTAATGTCTTGCACTCTTTACATTACATATTATATTTGCAAAAACATTCCACTTGAATCTTCCTCAAAATATAAGTCTCAAACTTACAAAAATTATCCTTTTGTACATACTCTTGGGGATGATATTCCCAATGGGAACTTCTTGTAAAAGAAATAAATCTGTGTCGAAAAAATCAGCACATGTTAGTCCGAGTCATAAAAAATTGGTTTCCAAAGCAATTGAAGCCTCTAGAGCGTATACGGGCGTTCCTTACAAATTTGGAGGCATCAACAAAGTAGGCATGGATTGTTCGGGATTGCTTTTTACAGCGTTCAAAGACATCGGCATTGATATCCCTCGCCCCTCCAAAGAACAGTGTTTGTTTGGTCAGGAAATAAAGTTAAATGATTTACAACCTGGCGATTGGTTATTTTTCTCCGATAAAGAAGGCAGTTCAAAAATTGCACATGTGGGTATGGTTACGGAAGTAAGAAATGAAGAAGATATCCGTTTTATAAATGCCAGCAATAAGATGGGCGTGGTTGAAGACCAATTGTTTATCAAGTATTGGCAAAAAGTATTTGTAAAAGCGGTGAGACCGAAGTGTTTTGAGTAGTTTTATAGTTTTCAGTTTAGAGTTCAGAGTGGAGAGTTTTCGGTTAACAGTTTTCGGTTAACAGTTCAGAGTTTAGAGTTTAGAGTTTTCAGTTAACAGTTCAGAGTTTAGAGTTTTCGGTTAACAGTTTAGAGTTTTCAGTTCACAGTTTTCGGTTAACAGTTTTGAGAATATAAACAGAAATGTTTTTAATTCTTCAAAAAAATCCTACCTTTGAATCCTGAATTGAGAATCAAAGTGTTTTTATTAATTCTTAGCATTTATTACTAAAAACTCAACATTTATCCCGAGT
>JBEAZU010000143.1:0-2914 GCA_041169945.1 Bacteroidota bacterium | reverse complement strand
CCAAAAGAAGTGTTTAATCATTATAAACACTTCTTTTGGCATATTTTTGATTTGTTATTCCTCTTCAGTATTCATCGCTTTTGCATATATATTAAACGCTCCTTTTACTACGATATCGGCTGTTTCAATTTTTACGCTTGGGTCAACAGTTATGACTGAAAAATTATTTTCTGAAATTCCTTTTATTACTTCTATCATTTTAAATTGGTATGCTTTGTTGTGTTGATTTATTAAAATGAAGATATAGTTTTTACCCTCAGCACTTACAATCGCTTCATTTGGAAGTACCATGGCATTTTCATTTTGGGTAGCAATCTCTGCATCTAAAAACATATTGGGAATCAAAAATGGGTTTTCTTTATCAAAATGGGCATGGACCCTCACTGTTCGGTCGGCATTTATTTTATGGTTAATCAAATGAATATGGCCTGTGTATTCTTTTTGTGGGGTATTGCTTAGGCGTATACTTACTTTTTGGCCGATTTTTACCGCCATAATGTCTTTTTCAAATACATTGAGTTCGGCGTGTAAATGTTTGGTGTCCACAATTTCAAACATGACATCATTAGGGCTTACAAACTTGCCTATGTTAACATTTACCGTAGTTACGAAACCACTTATTCCTGCTCTTATGGGTACGCTACTGCTTATTTTTCCTTCTACCAACGTCTGTGGGTTGATGCCAGCAAGCTTTAATTTTTCTTCTAAAGCATTGATTGTGTTTTTGATGTTTTTATAGTCCGTAGTTGTTTGCTGGAATACTTTTGCCGCACTCACATTTTCTGCATTTAATTCTTGTTGACGTTTATATTCTAGACTCAAAAATTCTAATTTGTTTTTGTTGTCTAGGTAATCTTGTTGTAATTGAATGAAATCGGGATTTTCGATTATGGCTAATATCTCGCCTTGGTGTACATGCGTGCCTTGGAGTAGGGTAGTAGCTTTTACAAAACCTCCCAAGGGAGCTGTAACCGATATTAAATTTTGAGGAGGTACATCAATCATGCCCGTCACTTTAATGACATGGCTCATGTTTCGTGTACTCGTTTTGCCCAATAATATTTCCGCCATGTTGAATTGTGCTTGAGATAATGTTATTGCTGTAGAGGCACTGTTTGTACTTGTTTCAGCTTTATCTGCACTTTTACTACAAGATAAAAGGCTTATGGTAAAAGCAATTAGGAATATATGTTTCATGATTTTTGGGTTCATTGGTGTTGGAATAAACTGAATTGATGTATTGTTGATGACTGTGATTATTGGCCTGTGATGTATGCTAGTTTAATGACGGCTAAATTATGATTTAACAATTGATTTAAATGATTGTTTTTTATCGTTAACACTTTATTGAGTGCATTGGTATATTCTATATAATTGATGACCCCTCCTTTAAATGATTTTTGTGCGTTGAGGAGTATTTGTTCCGCTTGAATGAGGGCTGTTTTTTCATAATAATCTAGCGATAAGTTGCATTTTTGATATTCTTTAAGGGCTATGCTATAGTCATTATTCAATTGCAATTGGTAGTATTCAAGGTTTTGAGTCGCAATTTGTTCATTGATTTTAGCGGCATCAATGTTGGCATTCGTGGCTTTCAACCAAATAGGTACTGCAATGCCTATGTTTATCCCTTGAAATCTGTCATATACGTCAAAATATTTTTCTTTTCCATTCACGTTCTGAAATCCTTGTAAAGATTGATTGAAATAGCCTATGCTAAGCTCGGGTAATAATTTGTTTTTTTCAGTTTTGGTAAAAGCATTGGATACCAAAATCGATTTTTGAAAATAAGCAAACATGGGGTTTTGATTAAGCCTATTGCTGTCTTCCGTTGGCGTGTAGGCAATGTTGATGTTGTTTACTTGTTGAAGACTTATGGTTGCTTTGGTGTTTAATAATAATTGTAATCTCGATGTAGTAATTTGAATATCTGCCTCATTTTGTTGGATCATATTGGTGGTTTCTGAAAGCTGTGACATGGCAGTAGATTTTTCTAATAAATTACTTTCTCCTGTTTTAAATCTTATCTCACAAGCATTTACAAAATTACGGTAAATACTGTCTTGCTGCTTCAAAAGTGATGCCTTGTGTTGATAGTATAACAATTGGTAACACACCTGTTTGACTTGGTATTTTAATTCGTTTTTGTTCACCTCTGTTTGTTGTAGCGCTAAATTCGCTTGGGCATTTAAATATCTTTTTTGTGAAGCCCCAGTACTTATTGCGGTGAGGTTTTGATTGATGACAAAATTATTGTCTTTAAATATGGTATTGGCCTGCCCATACGTGAGGGATATATTCGTTTTCGATAAATCATAAGCCGTTTTAACCAGGCTTTGTTGGGCATTTGCATGTAAACTTGACGATTTAATCCATAAGTTGTTTGCCAAGGCCATATTTACGGCTTGTTCTATGCTGAGGTCTTTTAATTCTTGTCCAACACTGAGATGTGAAATTAAAATGAATAGCAAAATTGATTTTAGATATCGTTGTATATTTTTCATTGTATAATTGGCTTATATTGAGTGTGATTGCTCTTTTTTTGTGGTTAAATAATAAAGTGCAGGCAACACCACTAGTGTTAATATGGTGGCTGAAAGCAATCCTCCAATGACTACGGTGGCTAAAGGTTTTTGCACTTCCGCTCCTGAACCTCCTGATAAAGCCATGGGTAGAAACCCTAATGACGCAACCATGGCGGTCATCATTACCGGGCGAAGTCTGGTGGAGGTGCCTTGTCTTATGATTTCTTTGATATTGCTGATGCCACTTGTTTTTAATTGGTTAAAACAAGAAATTAGCACAATGCCATTGAGTACGGCCACGCCAAAAAGGGCAATGAAACCTACCCCGGCAGAGATACTGAAGGGCATTCCTCTCATCCAAAGGGCGACAATACCTCCAATTGCTGAAA
>JBEAZU010000142.1:0-4234 GCA_041169945.1 Bacteroidota bacterium | reverse complement strand
TTTTACAACCAGATTTTACAATAATAGCGTGAGCTTCTAATTGCCTATTAATCTCATTTAGAAGAGGTTCAAAAGCATTTTGGTCAGTCAATTTAGTTCTGAATCTACTTAAAACAGTATGGTCAGGAACATTGTTTTCTAGTTGTAAACCACAAAATTTCATCGCTGACAAGTTTTCGCTTACCATATCTTCAACATCTCTATCAGATAAACCATACCAAATACCTATTAGAAGCATTTTGAAAAGCAGTAACCCATCAGTGCTTGGTGTGCCTGTTGCACTTGTCCCAACAGTATAATGTTTATTAATGATATGAGATATTGATTTCCAGTTAATTATAATATTTATTTGATTGAAAAACCTGTTTTTAGTAGTACGTTTTTCAACATAAGTAGTACTAAAGCTCATCTGTATTGTATTTCGTTTCACTCTTCAATATACAAATAATCAATATGTTATAAAAATATTTGTGCAAATTTTACCGTGCAACAATCTCTATATATTTATCATTCTATACAATTTTCTAAATAGCATGTAGACTCGTTTACATTTCCTCAATTTCTCCATTAACCAAATGAAATAATTTTACGTTTTCCAGGGCTTGTGTGAGCATTACAGTGGAGCGCTCAGGCCTAGCGTCGGTAATGAACAATTGTCCAAATGGCGGTGTGATTACGATACCAATTAACCTTGCAATTCTTGCATCGTCGAGTTTGTCGAAGATGTCATCCAACAATAAGATTGGACTAAGCGTGGTATGGTTAAAAATATACTGAGCTTGTGCTAATTTTAAGGCGATGACATACGACTTTTGTTGGCCTTGAGAGCCAAACTTTTTGAGAGACATCTCTCCAATTTTAAATTCATAATCGTCAGTATGAATCCCCTGCGTGGTTCTTTGTACGTAATAATCTTTTTCGAATGCCTGAGTAAAGTTGGCTGTAAATTCGGGTGATTCCACATCCGAAGTGTAATTTAGTGAAACCACTTCAGCACTGTTGGTTAAAGTAGTATAAAAATATTGAAATACACTTAAAAACTCCTCCATAAACAACTTTCGTTGGGCATAAATTTGTTTACTTAGGGCAATAAGTTGGTGGTTGTAAGGCGCAAGTTGTTCGTGGTCTATAGACCTTTGCTCATGAAAGTGTTTGAGCAATGCATTGCGTTGTTTGAGGTAGTGGTTGTATTTAATCAAATCTTCTAAATATACTTTGTCGGTTTGTGCAATAATGGCATCTACAAATTTACGACGCACTTCACTGCCATCTCTCACCAAATCGGTATCATAAGGCGTAATCAATACTACCGGGAACCGCCCAATATGGTCACTTATTTTTTCGCAGATAACTTTGTTGTGTTTCAGTACTTTTTTTTCACCAAGTTTCAAACTGGCATGTACAGCTTCATGTTTTTGGTTTTTGGTGAATGTTCCTTCAATCCTAAAAAAGGATTCTCCGTGTAAAATACTCTGATAATCGATATGATTGAAGGCACTTTTAAAAAATGATAAATAAAATATGGCATCTAGCAAATTAGTTTTTCCTGCCCCATTCAGCCCTAAAAGGCAGTTAAAGCGGTTTGAAAACACTAAATCTACTGATTTGTGGTTTTTAAAGTTTAATATAGATATTTTTTCAAGAAACATTAATTCATTTTTTAAATGATTTTATTTAGCTTCGCACTTCTAAGTTTTTTAAATTGCAATAAAAGTACCATGGCTAAACAAGCAGCTAAGACAAAAGTAGATTCTACAAACAAGTTTTCAAAAGAAACTTACCTGTTTTGGTATGAATCAATGCAAATGATGCGAAAATTTGAAGAAAAAGCAGGACAACTTTATGGTCAGCAAAAAATCAAAGGATTTTGTCATTTATATATTGGACAGGAAGCATGCGCTGCAGGTTCAGGTTCAGCCTTAATTAAAGGCGACAAATGGATTACTTCTTACCGCGACCATGCATTTCCATTGGTGCTGGGAACAAGTCCTGATGCTATTATGGCAGAACTTTACGGAAAAGTAACGGGCTGTTCAAAAGGTAAAGGTGGTTCTATGCATATTTTCGATAAAGAAAATGGTTTTGCTGGAGGACATGGTATTGTTGGAGGACAAATTCCTGTTGGCGCTGGTTTAGCATTCGCAGAACAATATAAAGGGACCAATAATTTGTGCATTTGTTTTATGGGCGATGGCGCTGTGCGTCAGGGTGCTTTTCATGAAACATTGAACATGGCCATGTTGTGGAAATTACCAGTGATTTTCGTTGTAGAAAACAACGGTTATGCCATGGGTACTTCTGTACAACGTACTTCTAATGTTACAGAATTGTATACTTTAGGAGAAGCTTACGACATTCCGGCAGAACCTGTAAATGCGATGAATGTGGAAGATGTTCACAATGCAGTAGCAAAAGCTGCAGAGAGAGCAAGAAGTGGTAACGGTCCAACGTTCTTAGAATTCAGAACTTACAGGTATAAAGGACACTCTATGTCAGATCCTGCAAAGTACAGAACCAAGGAAGAATTAGAGGCATACAAGGCACAGGATCCAATCGAACAAGTGCGTGATACCATCTTGAAACTTAACCACGCTACAGAAGCTGATTTGGAAGCCATTGATGCCCAAATAAAAGTAAAAGTGGATGCCTCAGTGAAATTTGCTGAAGAATCACCTTATCCAACCGCTGCGGAAGCATATACTGATGTGTATGCCGAAAGTGATTACCCTTATGTAATGGACTAATTGGTCCGTCCAAATTTATAACCTTAATTTTATCATGAGCGAGCATATCAAAGAAAAAGAAGTACAACACGAAGACCATACATCTGTTGAAGTTTTAGAAAGCCCAGAAGTGTTACAAGATCGATTGAACAGTTCTGTGGAATATGTAAAAGAGCATAAAAACAAACTTTCTTATATCGTTGGTGCCATTGCATTAATCGTTGGTGGATTTTTCTTTTACAGGTATTATCAATCTACCCAAAACCTAGAAGCACAAAAAGCAATGTTTCAGTCAGTGTATTATTTTGAAGCTGATTCTTTAAATAAAGCTTTGATGGGAGATGGTAAAAACCCAGGATTAAAAGAAATCGCGGATGATTTTAGCGGTACACAAGCAGGCAATTTAGCTCACTTTTATGTAGGAGCGACTTACTTAAAACAAGGTAAATTTGACCAAGCCATCACCTATTTAAGTGCTTTTTCTTCAAGTGACTTAGTAGTGCAAGCAAGAGCTTATTGTTTATTGGGCGATGCCTACATGGAAAAAAACAACCTGGATGAAGCCTTGACGTTTTACCAAAAAGCTGCAAATGATCATCCTAACAAGGAATTTACACCGCGTTATTTAATGAAATTAGCCTTGGCTGCTGAACTAAAAAAAGACAACAGCAAAGCAATTGAAGCTTACGATAAAATTGTGAATGAATACCCATTGGCTCAAGAAATGAATGATGCAAAAAAATACAAAGCATTGTTAGAAGGAGTGAAATAGGGTATTTGGTAACAGGTATTAGGTACAAAGTACAAAGTACAGGGTACTGAGTACAGCGTCAAAGGTACAAGGATAAAATACAGTATGTATTTTATCCTTTTTTATTTGTTTACTTGTTTAGAACTGATAACTATAAACTGATAACCCTAAACTAAAAACTGTAAACCGAAAACTGTAAACTGACAACTCTAAACTCTAAACTGAAAATGTCATCAGCCTTAAAAAACCTAAGTGATTATAAAGCCCATCAAACCATTGAGGTGGCTAGCAAAAAATTTGCAATTGTTGTTTCTGAATGGAATGAAACCATCACAGAGGCATTGTACAATGGCGCTTTTCAAACATTATTAAAAGAAGGTGTCAAAAAAGAAAATATTTTCAGGAAAAATGTACCTGGTAGTTTTGAGTTGAGTACTGGAGCGCAGTGGGCTGCACAGGTAGAAGAAATTGATGCGGTGATTTGTTTGGGTTGTGTGATTCAGGGTGAAACCAAACATTTTGATTTTATCTGTAATGCCGTAGCCAATGGCATTACCAATGTTAGTCTCAAGTACAATAAACCCGTTATTTTTGGTGTATTAACCCCCGATAATATGCAACAGGCTTTAGACCGTGCAGGCGGTAAACACGGTAACAAAGGAGATGAAGCGGCAATAACTGCTGTTAAAATGCTTGGTTTTTAGTTGTTTATACAATTAAAAATAAATGGACATTTAATTTTAAATACATATTTTTTTGT
>JBEAZU010000141.1:0-15072 GCA_041169945.1 Bacteroidota bacterium | reverse complement strand
CAAAACCCTTTTATCTGCCTGGTTTGACCCCGTGCATATTCGAATTGAAACGGATAAAAAGATGGTGGCTTTGTCGTATAAAATAGATTCCCTGGAACAAGAAATTAATAGTCGTGAATTGTATTTGGCATCGGTAAAAGATGTTATTAATGGTGGCGTGACCAAGACAGATAAGCGTACTGCCGAAAAAACACAAGACACGATTAACGATAGTAGGAAGGCTGAAATGACTTTGGATAACCTGTCGGCTGATGAAATAGAAATCAGGAAAGAATTTGAAAATGATGATCTGGAAATGCTCAGCCAAAACAATAGCAATTATAGCGAATTGTCTAAATTTAATTTCTTTGTTCCATTAAATGGATTGATTACTGCCAAGTATGACCAAGCCATTGCTCATTATGGCGTTGACATTGTTGCCAAAGAAGGTGCTACCATTCAGGCGATTTCTGACGGAAAAGTTATCCTCTCTGAATGGACCAAAGCCTCTGGAAATGTAATCATTATCCAACATAAGGGAAGTTTAATTTCTATTTATAAACATAATTCAGTATTATTAAAAAAAGTTGGTAGTTTTGTAAAATCGGGTGAGGCAATTGCCATCATTGGTAATTCAGGCGAGCTTACCAGTGGACCACATTTGCATGTTGAACTTTGGTACGCCGGTAATCCAATAAATCCACAAAGGTTTATTCCGTTTGAATAGTTGGTATTAGGTACAAAGTATTAAGTATTAGGTATAATATGTAAAAATATAATTTACTCAAAACTAACAACTCAACACTCAAAACTAAAAAAATGTTTTCAGGAAAAGAATCAAAAAAAGAATTAGAAGAAATTGTTAACTCAAGTAATAGCATTGGAAAAGGGACTATTATTGATGGTAATATTGAAGCGGTAGGAAATATTCGAATTGAAGGTACAGTAAAAGGAAACGTGACTACAAAAGCAAAATTGTCTTTAGGGGAGTCTGCAACTATTGAAGGAAATGTGTTTGCCATCAATGCTGAAATTGCCGGTACAGTAAAAGGAATATTAACAGTTTCTGAATTGTTGCTTTTAAGATTTTCTGCTGTAATCACAGGAGATATAATTACAGGAAAGTTGTCTGTGGAAACGGGAGCTTCGTTTAATGGTAATTGTAAAATGCAAAATGATGGAAGAGCAGACACCCAAACCCAAAAATGATAATAAATTCCTCATCTTTATGGGGATTGGATTTCAAATGATTGCGATAATTGCTGTTTCAGCATGGCTGGGTCAGTTGATTGATCATCATTACAATAATCCTAAACCCTATGTAACCTTGGCTTTGTTGTTATTTGGTACAGTGGGTTCAATTTGGCAATTAATTAAACAAGTAACTCATCTGAATGAATAAGCAAGAACATACCTCTTATTTCAAATCTTTGTCAATACTTACCATCATTTTGGCTGTGATTACCCTTGGAGTTCAATTGTCTCCATGGTCTAAGTATTTGAATAGTTATTCGTGGTTGGTATTTATTTATATGGTTTTACTGTCCCTTGTTTCTTATTTTTTAAGGTACAAAGGGTTTAAATCAAGCGATCCATACGATACTTACAATTATAGCATGCTGGCAACTACCGTAAGATTGCTGGTTTCGGCTGTAGTTTTGGCTATTTATTGCTTTTTAGTGAAAGAAAATCTTGGATCGTTTACATTTATTTTTTTTGTGTACTATTTTATTTATACAGCTTTTGAAATTAAATCCTTATTACCTAAATTGCGAACCGTTTCAGAAAAGGAATAAGTTATACAGTTGAAAAAAATGAATATACAAGTGCAATTATTTCTAAATCAGTTTAAATCATTTCTTCTTGTTTTGTTATTTGTTTTGGTGACAAAAATTTCGGTTCATGCTGAAGAAGGACATGGTCAAGTAGGAGCAGAGGAAAAATTTGTTCCCTCAGAAATGATTATACATCATATTTCTGATTCGCATGAATGGCACATTGCAACAATTGGGCATAACCATATCACCATACCTTTGCCGGTAATTTTGTATTTTGAAATAGATGGCAAGTCTGGATGGGATTTCTTTATGTCCTCTCAGTTTCATGCAGAAGGTTTTGACCACGAAGGTGAAAGACATGAAAGTTTGCCAGTAGATGGTGGATTTAAGTTGGATCACCACGGTCATATTTTCTACGAGAAAGACGGTAAACCGTTTGGACCTGCGAAAATTATAGATTTGTCAATCACCAAAAATGCAGCATCCATCATGTTGTCTTTTGTATTGTTGTTATTTGTTTTTCTTTCTGTAGCAAAAGGATTTTCAAAAAACAAAGGCAAAGCACCAAGTGGGATACAGTCATTCTTTGAACCCTTGATTGTTTTTGTTAGAGATGAAATTGCACTTCCTAATATTGGAGAACACAAATACATGAAATTTATGCCTTATTTGTTGACGGTATTCTTTTTCATTTGGTTCAATAACTTGTTAGGCCTTGTACCTTCAGGTGCAAATGCCACTGGAAATATTGCAGTGACATTGACTTTGGCATTGTTAACAGCTATCATTACAAACGTTTCGGGTAATAAAGAATACTGGATGCATATTTTATGGACTCCAGGAGTACCTTTGCCTTTAAGGATTATTATGCTACCGGTTGAGTTATTAGGAATAATCACAAAACCCTTTGCATTGATGATTCGTTTGTTTGCCAATATTACTGCAGGTCACTGTATTATATTGAGTATTATGAGCTTTATATTTATCTTTAAAAGCTTAAGTGTAGCTGCGGTTTCAGTACCATTTGCAATGGTAATGAACGTGATGGAGTTTGGTGTTGCTGCTTTACAGGCATACATCTTTACTTTATTGTCAGCTTTATTTATCGGATCGGCAGTAGCAGAACATGCTCATGACGATCATCATTAATTCGGCAAATTCAATTTTGTATAAATCAAATTTTAATTATTGTTCAACTCTAAATTATAACAAATGTTATCTTCAGTATTATTACAAATAAGTGGTAGTATTTCTACATTAGGTCCAGGTATTGGTGCTGGTCTAGCTGTATTGGGTGCTGGTCTTGGGATCGGTAAAATCGGTGGTTCAGCGATGGAAGCAATTGCTCGTCAACCTGAAGTTGCTGGTAAAGTTCAAACTGCTATGCTTATTGCTTCTGCTCTTATCGAAGGTGCTGCGCTATTTGCTATAGTTGTATGTTTCCTTATCGGTGGATAATAATACATTGCCTTGAGAGAAATCTCAAGGCAATTTATTTCTAAGATGATTTCAAGTTTGATTTTGAACAATATAAACTTAGTTTAAAACATGGAGTTAATAACCCCAGGATTAGGTCTGATTATTTGGACCTCTCTTTCGTTTCTTTTATTATTGGCGATTCTATCAAAATTTGCATGGAAACCAATTTTATCTGCATTGAGAGAACGTGAAACGAGTATTAGTGATGCCTTAGCATCTGCTGAAAAAGCAATGGCTGATATTCAAAAACTTCAAGCAGATAATGATAAATTGTTGGTTGAAGCCAGAGTTGAAAGAGATAAAATCTTACGTGAAGCATCAGCTGCAGCTGCAACGATGATTGCAGAAGCAAAAGGCAAAGCAGAAACGGAAGGTGCAAAAGCAATGGACATCGCTAAATTAGCGATTGCTAATGAAAAACAAGCTGCTTTGGTAGAAATCAAAAATACGGCTGCTATACTTTCTGTAGAAATTGCTGAAAAGCTATTGAGAAAAGAATTGAAAGACGAGCAAGCACAAAAAGAGTTGGTACAAGAGTATATCAAAGAAGTTAATTTTAATTAATAAATTATGTCAGATATACGTGTAGCTTCCAGGTATGCAAAATCAGTAATTGATTTGGCCATAGAAAAAGGATGTTTAGAGGAAGTTCATCATGACATGCTTTCTTTTGCAACCATCTGTGGAGAAAATAGAGAGCTAGTAGCGTTATTGAAAAGCCCAATTGTTAAAAGCGATAAAAAGTACAAAGTACTTGATTCGATTTTCAGCGGACAGGTTAATGCTTTAACATTAGCATTCTTAAAAATAATAACTTCAAAAGGCAGAGAGCAAGCATTGCCATCTATCGCTGAGGAGGTAAATAACCAATACAATATCCTTAAAGGAATTCAAAAGGCGCAAGTAATCACTGCTTCTCCTTTGAATGATTTGCTACGTGACGAATTCAAAAAAATCGTTTCTGGTTCTAGTAATAAAAAAGTAGAATTATCAGAAAAAGTAGACCCGGATCTTATTGGTGGATATATTCTTAGAATTGCTGATCAGCAAATTGATGAATCTATCCAATCTAAGTTGAATAATATTAAGGTGAAGTTTAGTTCCAATCCATTTATATCAAAATTATAATCATGGTAGCAGTTAGACCAGATGAGGTTTCAGCAATATTAAGAGAACAATTATCGAACGTAAAAACAACCGCCGAGCTTGAAGAAGTGGGTACTGTATTGCAAGTAGGTGATGGTGTAGCACGTATTTACGGCTTAACAAAAGTACAATCAGGGGAGTTATTAGAATTTGCTAATGGCGCAAAAGCACTTGCTTTGAACCTTGAAGAAGACAATGTAGGGGTTGTAATTTTAGGAAATGCTTCTGACATTAAAGAAGGTGATGTTGTAAAACGTACTAAAAAAATCGCTTCTGTAAAAGTTGGCGAAGGTATTTTAGGACGTGTTGTCGATACCCTTGGTAATCCAATTGATGGTAAAGGTCCTATCACTGGTGACTTATACGAAATGCCGATTGAGCGTAAAGCGCCAGGGGTTATTTTCCGTCAACCGGTAGCTGAGCCATTACAAACAGGTTTGAAAGCAATCGATGCCATGATTCCTATTGGACGTGGACAAAGAGAGTTGATTATCGGTGACCGTCAAACAGGTAAATCTGCGGTGGCAATCGATACCATTATCAACCAAAAAGAATTTTACGATAGGGGCGAGCCTGTATATTGTATCTATGTTGCAATTGGACAAAAAGCGTCTACTGTTGCTTTGGTAGTAAACCAACTTGAAAAATCTGGTGCACTTCCTTATACAGTAATCGTAGCTGCTCCTGCTTCTGATCCAGCTCCAATGCAATTTTATGCTCCATTTACCGGTGCTGCCATTGGTGAATTTTTCAGAGATACTGGACGTCCAGCATTGGTAATTTATGACGATTTATCAAAACAAGCTGTTGCATACCGTGAGGTTTCTCTGTTATTGAGAAGACCTCCAGGGCGTGAAGCTTATCCAGGTGACGTATTCTATTTGCACAGTCGTTTGTTAGAAAGAGCTGCGAAAGTTAACTCTTCTGATGAGATTGCAAGAAATATGAATGACTTGCCTGATTCTATCAAGCATTTGGTAAAAGGTGGTGGTTCTTTGACTGCACTTCCAATTATTGAAACACAAGCAGGTGACGTTTCAGCTTATATTCCTACCAACGTAATTTCTATTACTGATGGTCAGATATTCTTAGAAACCAACTTGTTCAACGCAGGTATCAGACCAGCCATTAACGTGGGTATTTCTGTATCTCGTGTGGGTGGTAATGCTCAGATCAAATCAATGAAAAAAGTAGCGGGTACATTGAAGCTTGATCAAGCACAATTCCGTGAATTGGAAGCATTTGCTAAATTTGGTTCTGATTTGGATGCTTCTACTAAATTGATTATTGAAAGAGGTAAAAGAAACCTTGAAATATTGAAGCAAGGTCAGTTTTCTCCAGTGGCTGTTGAACAACAAGTTGCTATTGTTTATTTGGCTATCAATGGTCACTTAGATACAGTACCTGTAAACGAAGTGGTGAATTTTGAAAAAGAATATGCCATGGTTTTAGCTGCTCAACACAAAGATACTTTAGCGGGTATCAAAGCTGGTAAAATTGATGATTCAATCACAGAGGTGTTGAAAAAAGTTGCTAAAGAAGTAGCTGCAAAATATAACTAAGGTTCAGAGTTCAGAGTTTAGAGTATAGAGTATTTTAACTCTGAACTCTGAACTCTAAACTGAAAACCATTAAACAAGCAAATTAACTATGCCAAGTTTAAAGGAAGTCAGAAATAGAATTGTATCTGTAAATTCGACCCAACAAATCACTAAAGCCATGAAAATGGTTGCAGCGGCGAAGTTGCGTAGGGCTCAGGATGCAATTACTCAATTGAGACCTTATTCTCAAAAATTATCAGGTATTATCAGCAATGTTTCTTCTCAAAGTGATGAAGGATTTGATAATCCATTTGCAGAGCAACGTCAGGTAAACAATGTTTTGATTGTAGTCATTACTTCAGATCGTGGTTTGTGTGGCGCATTCAATACCAATATCTGTAAAGCCGTAACTAATCTTTTGACCGAAAGCTATGCCACACAATTGGCAGCAGGTAATGTTACCTTGTTGGCAGTTGGGAAAAAAGGCAATGATTATTTTACCAAAAGAGGTTTAAATGTTGATGCGAGATTTGTAACTCAATTTTCTGATTTATCATTTGACAAAGTAAAGTTAATCGCTGAAGAAGTGATGACGAGCTTTTCTGCTGGTAAATTTGATAAAGTTGAATTGGTTTTCAATGAATTCAGAAATGTGGCTTTACAAATTATCAGGACAGAACAATTCTTACCAATTGTTGCTACTGAAAATACCAATGATAGTAAAGCAGAAGTGAACAGTATTTTTGAACCTTCTAAAGTTGAAATTTTATCAGAATTGCTACCTAAGTCTTTAAAAATTCAATTCTATAAATCATTGTTAGAATCAAACGCCTCTGAACATGGTGCGCGTATGTCAGCGATGGACAAAGCAACTGAAAATGCTGGAGAGTTATTGAAAGCACTTAAATTGTCTTACAATAGATCTCGTCAGGCAGCAATTACAAATGAAATTCTTGAAATTGTTGGAGGTGCTGAAGCATTGGCAAAATAAGATTTATTAAAATTATAATATTTAAAAAAGACTACTCAAAAGGTAGTCTTTTTTTTGTAACCCTAAAGTATTGTTTGCGTAAACAATGATGTTAAAAAATGTGAATTTATGAGAAAATTAGCCGTAGCCTTATTGATTATGTTATTTGGTGTTGAATCTTTTAGCCAAAATATAGTCTTTGAACCTTACACGATTAAATCTAATGTGAAATCGGAAGATTATTTTCCCGACAAAATAGTTTTTAAACTTAAATCTGGCATAACCTTAGGAAGTCCTTCAAGTAGAATTTCGGAAACTTCATTCCAAACTGTATTGACTCAAATTGGTGGTACTGATGTTAAACCATTATTCGATTTGTCGAAAATGCCTGCTGCTCAATTTAGAAAGAGCAATGCTGCCCCTTCTGATTTAAATTTAATTTATGAATTGACTATCTCCAAAGATAAATCATTGCTGAAATCTATCAACCAATTATTGAAAAGTGGCTTGGTACAATATGCAGAACCAAAATTTATCAGTCGTCCTTTGTTTGTTCCTAATGATGATTTTTCTGATTCTTTAACTGGAGCACAATATCATTTGAATTTAATTAGGGCTTATGAAGCTTGGAATGATAGCGCCAACAGAGGTGATACCAATATGGTGTTGGGAATTATTGATACCGGTTTTTTAAATACCTTTGTTGATTTTAAAGACAATATCAAATACAACCATGGTGAAATGGGGGCTGGTAAAGAAAATAATAATATTGATGATGATGCCGATGGTTATGTTGACAACTGGCAAGGTTGGGATGTTTCAGACAATGACAATGACCCTACTTTTGAAAATAACCATGGTTTGTGTGTTGCGGGTTTATCTTCAGCCACTCCCAACAATGATACCATGGTCATTGGTACAGGTTTTCATTGTAAGTTTTTGCCTATAAAAGCATCTAAAACTGGCACCAATGGAAGTATTGATAAAGGCTATGAAGGCATCACTTATGCTATTACACACGGTTGTAAAGTAGTAAATTTGTCATGGGGACATGTTGGCTACTCTCAATCAGAACAAGATTTTATCAATGATGTGGTGGTTAATTATGATGTGATGATTGTTGCCGCTGCTGGTAATATCAATGGTAGTACTGACTATTATTATCCTGCATCGTTTGATAATGTGATGTCAGTAACTTATTCAGCTTCTGACGATGTTAAATATGGTGGCAATTACAATGATAAAATAGATATTGATGCACCTGGGGTAAATGTGAAAACCATTGATCAAAATGGTTTAAGAAATACCACTGGTTCATCTGTAGCGGCACCACAAGTGTCTGGTGTTGCCATTGCTTTAAGGGCTAAATTTCCCTTATTGACTGGTTTGCAAATTGCCGAAATTTTAAGAATGAGTGCCGATATTATTGATACTATCCCAGCCAATGCTACATATAAAGGTAAAATGGGTAGAGGTCGTTTGAATATGTTGGAGGCTTTTAAAGGAATGCAAAGTCCTGCGGTGAGACAAACGGGGATTAATTTTGTTAACCAATCTAATTCTAGTATTGTCGTTTCTGGCGATACGGCTTTGTTAAGATGTCAATTTAAAAATTACTTGTTACCAACTTCTGCCAATGCGAAGATTTCTATTGAGATTGATAATCCGTATATCGAATTGATTGATTCTGTTTTTTCAGTAGGTACTATCGGTACCATGGTTACCACCAACAACAGTGGGTTTCCATTTAGGTTTAAAGTTAAACCAGATGCTCCTTTTAAATTGGTCTTCAAGGTGCAGTTACTTTATGTAGATGGTGCCTATACCGATCAGGAAGTATTAGAATTAAAAGTGAATATTCCTAATGTAGAATTGAATGTGAATCAGGCGTCATTGACAATTTCTGCAAAAGGAAGAAATGGCTTTATGGATTGGGATAATAACAGTAAGCCTATTGAAGGAAAAGGTTGGAATTGTTTCGATTACCTTTTTAATTATGAGTCAGGTTTAATGGTGGCGACTTCAGCAACAAAAGTGTCGGATGCTGTAAGAGGTGAAGGAATAGTTAATGACCATTTTAATCCTATCAATTATCCTAAAGAAACGACCAATGCTACTTATGGCCAAATCATTTCATCCAAATTTGATGATACTAAAAACCTCGATCCCAATGCAAGGGTTGGCGTAAGCATTGTTCAGAAATCTTTTGCCTGGGATTCAACTGGTATAGATAGGTCTTTGATTATTGAATATAAAATCACCAATACTACTGCGAATACCTTTGATTCTTTGTGCGTAGGGATTTTCAATGACATCGATGTGCCTTCAGATGGTTATGCTAATAATGCTGTATCATGGAATGACTCACATCATGTAGGTTATGCTACTTATAGTTTAAGTAATTTTTATTATGCAGGGATGAAATTGTTGAGTCCGCAAAAAGAAAATTTTTATGCGATTGATAATTTTGATGCTGGTGGTAATAATATCAATATTAGTGATGGCTTTACCCCTGCCGAAAAGTTTACAGCTTTATCAAGTGGTGTGGCTAGAACACAAGCAGGTACAAAAGTAGGAGGAAACGATGTCAGTATGGTGATTGGGGCAACGCTTTATAATTTAGCCCCAGGGGAAACCACTACGGTAGCTTTTGCCTATATCATGGCGGCTTCTAAAGCGGAAATGTTAGCCAATGCTGATGCTATTCAAGCCAAATATATGTCGATCAGAAAAGGTCATAAACCTACTATAGCAAATTCTACCATTTGTAAAAATGCAACAGCAACTTTAACTCCTGCTTCAGCTACCAATTATAGCTATTATAAATCCAATACGATAATAGATGCTAACAAATTGGCTAGTGGCTCAAGTTATACTACCAATCAATTGAGTGCTGATACGGCTTTTTATGTTGTCAGTACTGACTCAATTTTTAAAAGTGATTTTACCAAAGCAAATGTTTATCTGGCAAATTTAAATCCCGACTTCACTGCTTTACTCGACAATGGCGTACCTGGTAAAGTAACTTTTACGGGTAATAATGCTATGACGAGCTGGGATTGGAGTTTTGGGGATTTAAGTACAGGTAATGGAAAAGTAGTAAACAATATTTACGGAGTATCCGATACCTATGATGTGAAATTAATTGTTACCAATGGCATTGGTTGTAAAGATTCAATCACCAAACAGGTGGTGGTAGATAACTTTGTAACGGCATCTGGAAGTTTGAATTTACAAAAAGGAGAATACTTTAACGTATATCCAAACCCTTCTAATGGAAGCTATAACTTAGAATTGGCTTTAAATACCACAGAGGCAATCGCTGTAAAAATATTTGATGCCATTGGAAATATGGTATTCGCAAGTAAAGAAGTTCCTAAAGCCATAGACTTAAGTGCTGTTCCAACTGGCATTTACATTTTACAGGTACAAACAGGTTCAAGGATTTTGACTCAAAAGTTGTATTTAGGCACTAAATAAATCAAAATATTTCCCACTCTTGTAAAGGATTCGAAGAATTAATTTTCTTTGAATCCTTTTTTGTTTACTATTGCCAACACAATTTTGTGTAGTTTTAGGACAAACATTTATTTCTTGAATTATGGTATCAGCAGAAGTTTTAACAATTGGAGACGAAATACTTTTTGGGCAAATCACGGATACCAATTCTCAGTGGATCAGTGCAGAATTGAATGCCTTAGGTATTAAAATTACAAGAAAAACTGCTTTGGGTGATCAGGAAGATCAAATTCTGTTGGGAATAGCCGAAGCTTTAAGTCGTGCAGATATTGTTTTAATGACCGGCGGATTAGGTCCGACCAAAGATGACATCACCAAAAAAACAATAGCCAAATTCTTCGACGTAGACTATGTTTTGCATGAAGAGGTATTGGCACAACTTACTGTCTTTTTTGAATCTAGAAATAAACAGTTGACAGACATCAACAAAGGACAAGCATATTTGCCTTCCAATGCAGCTGCCATCAGCAATGAATGCGGCACCGCTCCGGGAATGTGGTTCAACACTGCCGAAGGAAAAGTATTGATCTCTATGCCTGGTGTTCCTTTTGAGATGAAAACCATGATGAAAAATGGTGTTTTACCCCGCTTAAAATCCCAATTTAAAACGCCTGTTATTTTTCATAAAATGGTGTTATTGGTGGGAATAGCCGAATCGTTTTTGGCTGACCTCATTGCTGAATGGGAAGATGCATTGCCTTCCAATATCAAGTTGGCCTATTTGCCTTCCGTAGGAACTTTAAGGTTAAGACTTACGGGTTACGGTGCAGATTTAAGTTTGGTAGAAACAGCGGTGAATGCGGCCTTGGAGAAAGTGATGCCATTGATTTCAAACTATGTATTTGGCTATGGCAATGATACTTTGGCTTTGGTGGTCGGTAATTTATTAAAAGAAAAACAGCTCACCATTGGTACGGCCGAAAGTTGTACTGGTGGATATATTTCCCATTTAATCACGTCGAATGCGGGCAGTTCTGAGTATTATCAGGGAAGTGTGATTGCTTATAGCAATGAAGTTAAAAGGAATGCCTTGGGAGTTTTGCCTCAAACACTTGAAAAGTATGGCGCTGTAAGTGAAGAAGTGGTGGTTGAAATGGCCGAAGGATTAAGAAGGCATTTGAATGTAAGTATAGCTCTATCAGTTTCAGGTATTGCCGGACCCGATGGTGGAACAATTGATAAACCTGTGGGAACAGTTTGGCTTGCCTTAAGTGATCAATTTGGTACCATTACGCACAAACTCAACTTGGGAAATCACAGAGAAAACAATATCCAAATATCAGCCATTGCTGCACTGAACTTGGTAAGAAAAAGATTGTTGTCAAATAATTAATATGGCTGTACTGCGTACCCTATTTCAGCTTTTTAAAGAAGCATTCGGCTATAAAACTTTTTCGGTTTTTAAGAGAATAACGATCTTTAAAAACTTAGTAGCGTTGTATGCCAAATCGAAAAGTGCTACGCGTACGGTTTCAGAAGTGCGGGTACAACTCGATGGTTTTGAAATTTTTGCTTACAATTATTCGACCTTAATTGCCTTGTACAGGGATATATTTTTAAAACAGGTATATCAATTTAATACGAAGAAAGATCAGCCTTTTATTATCGATGGTGGTGCCAATATCGGGATGAGTGTTTTGTATTTCAAACGCTTGTTTCCAAATGCGGAAATTTGGGCCATTGAGCCAAACCCAACAGCATTTACTTTATTGCATAAAAATATCTATGTCAATCAAATTACTGGGGTCACTTTGTTTGCATGTGCTTTGGCTGAAGTGGAAGGGAAAATAGATTTTTATATTCCTGCTCAAATGGGAAGCCTGAATGGATCAGTAAGTTCCAATTATGTGCCAGGAATCTTGAGCCAGGTGGAAGCCAAACGTTTGTCTGAGTTGATTGGAAGTCGTAAAGTTGATGTTGTAAAAATGGACATCGAAGGCGCTGAAAATTTGGTCATCAAAGAGCTTTATGACCACCACGTTTTAGGAAATATTGACCAATGTATACTCGAATACCATCACTCAAACAATGACCAAGCCGCTTATGATTTGTTTTTAAGCTATTTCTTGGCAAATAAGTTTGAATGTGAAATATTGGCTAGGGAGAATGGTTTTAATGGTGGAGAAAATATAGTGATGCATTTTAAAAAGTAGCCTTGTTTACCTGTCTGTTAAACTGGTACAAACTGAAACCGGCAATTGCAGTAAAAGCTATAGAAGTAATGGTTGCCGCCGCTAAAATATTCCCCGAAGGGATAAACCAAAAGCCTCCTACAGACATGATTACAAACCCCAACAGGCTGGCGTAATTGTTAAATTGGTATTGTCCTTTGCCACTGAAATAACAGCTTGTTACAAAATAGACGCTCATCATCAACGCTCCCGGAATCAAGTACAATACCGCCATTTTTGCTTTTCCGAAACCATTTCCAAAAACCAAATTGTACACCTCCGAAGGAATGAGTGCCAAACAAATCAAGGCAATCAAGGTCAGTCCGAAACTGATTTTAATATACGGTTTGGTGGTTGCTATGGCCTGCAGGGTAGATTTTGTATTGGCAATTTTGGAGTACATCATCAATGAAATACTTGATCCTATCAAGCAGATTACCTCAATTAAGGCTACAGCCACAGAATAAATGCCAACTTCTGATTTCACAAAGTAATAGCCTAAAATATAAAAGGCAATACGGTTATTGAAAAACTGTAGTATGTTTGAAAGCTGTGCTTTGCTGCCATAAAACCACAACTTTTTCAGGCTGATCAGGTCAGGTAATTCGAAGTTTTGGAGTTTGGAAAGCAATACCATGAAAGAAATGAAATAGCTCAACCCGAACCCAACATACAAACTTTGGATATATACATGGATGTCTTTCAATGCACAAAAATAAAAAAGAATGATACTAGTGATGACTTGAAAAAGTATGGGTAATGGCATGAGTATATTGTACATACTCGTTTTTTCTTTGCCCAGTAAAACCAGTAAATGTGTGGTAAACAAGCCATACAAGCTGCTTATAATGCCGAGCTCAACCCAATAAGCTGCTGGACAAATTCCTGAAAGATAGAGTAGCCATGCCATCAAAAATGCCATTATGGTTTCCCAGATATAACAGGCTATCAAGAGTTTGAAGGCGTTGATTTTTGCGGTTAAATAAATGATGGAACTTCCACCCAAAATATGGCAAAACAATAAACACAAGGCCAAGTTGGACATAAAAATGGTGGCAATTCCTTTCCCTTCCGTTCCTACATTTTGGGTGAGCAATATGGTATTTGCAAACCCTAAGACTGAATTGATTGCTTTTGAAATGAAGGTGATAGAAATTTTTTTAAACATGTAAAAGGAATAAGTCTTTGCTTTACTGTTTTATTTCGAATACAATTAAAACTTACACAACAAACTGCTCATATTTACTTCTTATAAAATGTGAACCTTAATATCATAAAGTCAATGTAAAGGTGAATATACTTTGTTTTGAGCATTGAGGAATAGTTTTTGGTAGTTTTTTTGAAATACCCATTTGCATACCTTTTCTCTTTGCTTCAAAATCACTAATTTGCTCCCATGAAGATATTCAGTTTTACCTATTTAAATGTTTTATTTGGTGCAAGGCTAAAGCAATTTTTCAACCGATTGCCTTTTTTTAGGTACAACAATTACAACACTTTTTTGATCATTGGTCATCCGCGAACAGGTACCTCTTTGTTGCACACTTATTTGAATTCTCACGATGCTGTATTGTCTTTGAACGAACCATTGGCGCATTCAAATGATGGGAAGGCTTTGTTTAAGGCCTATTCTAGGTTTATTAAAGTGGTGGGTTTTAAATATTTTTATGAATATGTGTTAGATATTGAAAAGAAAAAGGTCCTGATTCAGCTGATTGCTGAACACAAAATTAAAGTAATCAAGATTCACCGTCTCAATTATTTAAGAACATACGTATCACTTTGTATAGCGGAGAAAACAAATGAATGGTCAAGTACAGGAAATGTGGCGATGGACTTGTTGAACAAACAAATTTATTTGACCAAAGAAGAATGTTTGCTTGCCTTTGCCCAGTATAAAAATGTTGAATTAGAAACCGATAAAATATTAGCGCAATACCATGTACCTGTTTATGGCATCACTTATGAATCTTTGGTATCAGACCCAATTTCAGTAATGGAAGGCGTGGCGCTTTTTTTAGGTGTTGAACCACAAATACCCGTGTCGCTTTTAGTCCGCCAAAATCCAGAAAATATGCGTGAATTGATAGTGAATTATGAGGAGCTCAAAACGTCTTTTTTGAAAACCGAATTTGAAATTTACTTTGAAGATTAGGAGTAGTAAGCTATCCCTTTAGAATTCAATAGTAAAGATTAATGGGGAAGAGGGTTTTTCAGCAAGCCCTAAATATATGCTATTGCCCACATTATACCAAATACATTTTTAATATAGACCATTTGTGTCAACTTTAATTTTATAATTCAGTAAATTTTATTTAGGATTAGGGGGATTTTTTTAGATTAAATTGAAAAATTTTTAGGTGATTTTTATAAAGATATAAATTTTCAATAGGAGCTTATTTACAATGTGTTATGAAATAAATATTAGGGCGTTACCCTTCGGGTCGCGTGTTCGGCACTCGTCCCGATTTTTTCGGGAAGCTCAAACA
>JBEAZU010000140.1:0-5637 GCA_041169945.1 Bacteroidota bacterium | reverse complement strand
AATCTGCTTAATCTGTGTTCAATTTTTAAATGAATGGCACGCAGATCATACGGATTTGGCGAATTTTCACGGATATATAACCCTGTTTTTTAATTGAGGTCAGCCATTGATTCATCTATGGTGCAGAGCAATCGCATTTAATTGGTGGTTTGAGTTGAATGAATAGAAGGTAGAAAGAAGCATCATCAGCGTTTATCTGCTCCATCTGTGTTCAAATTTTAAATGAATGGCACGCAGAGGATACGGATTTGGCGAATTTTCACGGATGTATAATCCTGTTTTTTTTAATTGAGGTCAGCCATTGGTTGATCTATGATGCAGAGCAATCGCATTTAATTGGTGGTTTGGGTTGAATGAATAGAAGGTAGAAAGATACATCATCAGCGTTTATCCGCACAATCTGCTTAATCTGTGTTCAATTTTTCAATGAATGGCACGCAGAGGATACGGATTTGGCGAATTTTCACGGATGTATAATTCTATATTTTCCATCGGGTAAAAACCCTCCACCTACCTATATTTCAACCATTTAATCAATTCTAGGATAATCAAGATCATTAATGCACCTGCTATGGCGGTTAAAAAATGCCAATAGCCAGGAAATTGAAAACTAAACAATTGCTGTAAAAAAGGAACCTTCATCATCACAAAAAGCAAAGCTGTAGCGACCAGGATGATCGTTAAAAGTATATAATTTTTCTCCGCAATTACCTGTACAAAGCTCCTCGTTTTGGATAGACTTGTTAAAATCAAAAATAAATTTCCGAGGATTAGGGTCGTAAACGTAAGCGCCCTAACCTCCCCTTCTTGGTGTGCTTCGTATACCGAAAAATAGTACACCCCTATAACCAAAGCCAGCAACAACAAACCTTGGAGCACACTTTGCAATATTTTTTTGCTTCCAAAAAACTGTTTATCAGGATTTCGGGGAGGACGAGTCATGATTCCCTTTTCTTCTTGTTCTGCCTCAAAAGCAATAGAACATACAGGATCAATAATCAGCTCTAAAAAAACGATATGTAAAGGCATTAATAACATATAAATATGGGAGAAAAAGGCAGGATACAGCACCAATCCTATGATAGGAATATGGATGGCTAAAATATAAGTCATCGCCTTTTGTAAGTTATCAAAAATCCTTCTTCCAGAACGAATAGCAGCGACAATAGAAGCAAAATTATCGTCTAGCAACACCAAGGAAGCGGCTTCCCTGGCGACATCCGTTCCTTTTAAGCCCATGGCTATCCCAATATCTGCGGCTTTCAATGCAGGCGCATCATTAACGCCATCACCTGTCATGGCCACAATTTCATTGTTGGCTTTTAAAGCTTGAACAATACGCAACTTTTGTTCAGGTACTACACGAGCAAAAATAGAAACCGAATGAATACGACTACGTAATTCAGCCTCTGTCATCGTTTGCATTTCTTCTCCTGTGAGTACTTCAGTGCTGCTAAATCCAATTTTAGTGGCGATACTTTTAGCGGTAGCAGGAAAATCACCCGTAATCATCATCACTTTAATGCCTGCTGTGGCACACTCTTGAATGGCTTGAGGTACTGCTGCTCTAATTGGATCTTCAAGGGCAATTAAACCAATAAAATCAAAATTAAAGCCACTTTGAGATTCGGGCAATTGATTCGCGTGCATGCGCGACATCCCGACAGCAAGCACACGATAGCCTTGTTCTGCCAATTGATGAACAGCGTTCAAATATATTTCTTTTTCCTTTTCGGTAATCGTGCACAACGTAAACATGGCTTCGGGAGCACCTTTGGCATACGCCACCCATGTATTGTCAATCGTAAACACCCTTGTCATGGCCAATAAAGAAGGACTTAAAGGGTATTCTTTCACAAGGTTTTTAGGTAAAACTGTGGAGGGGAAATGCTGTTGGTAGGCTTCCACCATCGCCTTTTCCATAGGATCAATACTTGCCTCTTGAGAAGCGAGATAGGCATACTTTAATATATTATCAATTGCTGGTAAATGATTTTCAAAAGAATTCAATTGATAAATGGTATCATTGACATAAAGCGCCGCAACAGACATTTTATTTTCTGTAATGGTACCCGTTTTATCGGTACACAAAACCGTAGCAGAGCCCAACGTTTCGATTGCGGAAGGCTTTCTGGTGAGTACATTGTTTTTGGACAATCGCCAAGAGCCTAAAGCTAAAAATATGGTTAATACTACTGGAAATTCTTCGGGAAGCAATGACATCGCTGCAGAAAGACCAGTGAGTAAGGATTTTACAAAATTGCCTCTGGTAAAATAAAACGCACAAACGACTCCTACACTTAATAAAACCCCTATAATGAATAAATTACGGATCAACACCTTCATTTCTTTCTGTAGTCGGGTGGAATCTTGGGTAATATTTTGCAAAGAAGTACCAATTTTACCAAACTGGGTGTGCACCCCTGTTGCCGTAATTTGAGCATAGCCTTTGCCTTGCACCACCAAGGTGCCACTAAAAATTAAATGTTGATTGTCTGATGATTGGATAACTTTTACAACAGGGATAGATTCTCCTGTGAGTAAAGACTCGTCTACTACTAAATTATTCAGTTGTAAAAGTTGGGCATCGGCCGCAATTCTATCGCCTTCATTCACCACAATGATGTCGCCAAGCACCAATTCCCTGGCCTCTATTTTATATTCTACGCCATCACGAACCACATTGGCTTTGAGTGATGACAAGCGTTTGAGTGCCTCTAAGGCTTTTTCTGTTTTTTGATATTGGTAAAAAGTGATGATGATAATCACTGAAATGGCGAGCAACAAAATGGCCCCTTCTACATAATCGCCCAATAGCATGTACAATAAGCCACAACTGATGAGTAGCATAAACATCGGTTCTTTCATTACCTCCAATGCTATTTTCCAAATTTTCTTTGGTTTGGCCGAAGGTAATTCATTATAGCCACTTTCCTTTAATATGGCTTGCGCTGCTATGTTACTTAATCCCTGTATCATCCAATTAAAAATTTTAAATTAAGTTTCAATAAAAGTCATTTTTCAAATTTACCTTTCCCTCCTATTTTTCTTGTCAGCATGTGTAATAATGACCACCTCTTTATTGCTAAATTTGGGTTCGATAATTACTTTTAAACGTTCTACGATTTCATAGGCAGCAGGACAAATAAAAGTATTGGCCAAGGTCAAATCTAATAACTGATACACTTTTTTTCTGTCGGTATGAGGATATTCTTGACACGCGGTAGGTCGATGATCATACACCGAACAGGAGTTATCGGCATGTAAAAAAGGGCAAGGCGTAGAATTCAATACATAATCGTTGTCTTTATCCATGTGCAAAAACTCATCAATAAATTGAGGTGTTTTTACTTTAAACAATTTAGATAAACGTACAATGTCTGGCATTTTAAAAATAGGACTTGTGGTTTTACAACAATTTCCACAATCTAGACAATTGATTTTTTTAAATACATCGTTGTGCACCTTATGAATAGTATCGTCCAAGGTACGTACCAATGCCTTCTTTAATTGAAGCTTATTGATAAATTTGGTATTTTCTTTTTTCTTCAAAAAAGCTTGTTGGTTGATGCCTTGTGTCGTGTATTTCATGGTATGGTTTCTTAAACTTGGAATAATTGTAATTGACAAATAGGATCAATCGTTTAAAAAGTAATCATTAGCATCAATGCTTCTAAAACAGCAAAGTCCCGATATTTTCGGGACTTTGTTTTATACGATTGATATTTCATGTACATCAACTAACCTAATCAGATTATTGTAAATCCTTTTGGCTTGCGTTTCATCTTCATCGAAAACAACTTTACAAGTAGCATTGTTGTCATCAACTCGCTGATAAAATACGCTTTCTACAGTCAGTCCTCGTTTACGAAAAGACATCATAATTCTATCGAGAGACTCTGGTGTATGACTACACTTTATAAGCCAGTTGTTTTGTTGCATCTTCTAAATTCAATTTTTTCTTTGCGAAATCTTTTACTTCATTGGCTGGATAGTAGATTGTTTCACTTAAACTTGCTCCAGGAGCAACCATAGGCAATACATTATCTTCTTTCAACACCCTTGCATGAACCAAAAATGGTCCTTTACACTTATTGGCTTTGTTGATTGCATCAGCCAATTCAACCACATTGGTTGCTTCTGCCGATTCAATACCGTAAGCTTCTGCTAATTTAACAAAATTAGGGTTCAATAAATCAACACCAGAATAATTTCTTGAATAAAACTGTTCTTGCCATTGACGAACCATCCCTAAATAGTTATTATCAAGCACTAATATTTTAACAGGCCATTGTTCTTGTACACAAGTAATTAATTCCTGAAGGTTCATTTGAAAAGAGCCATCGCCAGTAATACACCACACATTTTTATCTGGCGCAGCCGCTTGTGCCCCCATGGCTGCAGGAAAACCAAAGCCCATAGAGCCTAAACCACCAGAAGTTAGGAAATGATTGGGTTGTAATTTATTAAGGTATTGGCTCGACCACATTTGGTGTTGTCCCACATCAGTAGCCACAATCATATCGTCGGGAGATAATTTCTCTAACACATCGATGGCCGTAATCATGTTGAAAATATCGTAATCAACAGGTTTAATGGGGAATTGAGCTCTTAAGGAATTCAAATACGCTACCCATGCTTCACGGTCAGCGCTGTTTTCAGCATTACGAGTAAGCGGGAAATTTTGAAAAGCCAATTTTAAATCGGCATGTATAAATACTTCTGTAGGAACATTTTTATTGTCTTCACTATTGTCGATATCAATATGAAGCACCCTTGCATTCGGGGCAAAATCTTTTAAACGACCCGTAATTCTATCATCAAACCTAATCCCTAAAGCTAAAATCACATCAGCTTCTTGAACCGCTTGGTTGGCATATTTCATTCCATGCATTCCTAACCAAGAAAAATACAAAGGATTATCGGATTCGAAAACGCCAATACCCAAAATGGTAGAGATGGCAGGAATTTGCTCACGATCCACAAATTCACGAATTTCTTTCCATGAATCTGACAATAAGTTTCCGTGCCCAGCAATAATCAATGGTTTTTTTGCCCCCGCAACCAACGCTTTGGCTTTTGCCCAATCTTGTTCTGTGGCTTTGTAAACACGTTTCAAAACCGGTTTTACAAATGTTTCTTCCCAGTTTTCCTCTAATTCGATATACTCCCCTTGCACACTTCTAGGGATATCAATCAATACAGGACCAGGACGCCCATTGATGGCTACCTCGTAAGCTTCTGTAAAAATTTGCGCCGCTTTGTCGAGGTTTTTAATTAAATAGGTTTTTTTGGTAATGGGCAAACAAATACCCGTGATGTCTGTTTCTTGAAAGGCATCGGTACCAATTAAATGCAGCATCACTTGACCAGTAATGGCCACCATTGGAATTGAATCGGCATAAGCGTCGGCAATACCCGTTACCAAATTGGTAGCTCCAGGTCCTGAAGTAGCCAAGCAAAAACCGGGTTTGCCTTTTACCCTTGCATAACCATTGGCCGCAAAAGAGGCCGCTTGCTCATGTCGTACTAAAATATCTTTTACATTACCATTGGCAAGGGCATCGTAAATAGGCAATACCGCTCCGCCTGGGTAAGCGAACAATGAATCAACTTCTAACAGTTCAAGGATTTTAA
>JBEAZU010000139.1:0-5602 GCA_041169945.1 Bacteroidota bacterium | reverse complement strand
GGACGGTTTTAGAACAATTTATTTTCCCTAAATTAAAGCATGTATATACGGTAAATGACGCTATTGCCCAAAAATATGAAGCACAATACAAGGTGAAAGTAGGGGTGGTAAGAAATGTTCCTTTTTTGTTGGAGGTCAATAGGCACGAAAACAAGCAAACATTACCCGCTATGGCTACCATTGTTTACCAAGGGGCTTTAAATGTTGACAGGGGTTTAGAAGAAATGATCTTGGCCATGCAATTTATTGACCATGCAAAGTTGATCATCATTGGGGTAGGAGATGTCGAAAAACAATTGCACCAACTAACGAAGGAGCATCAACTAGTAGGTAAAGTGGTGTTTAAGGGACGTTTAAAGTATGATGAAATGATGCAAGTGACCCAGTCATGTACGATAGGTATTAGCATAGAAAAGCCTACCAATGATAATTATAAATTATGTCTTCCTAATAAACTTTTTGATTATTTACATGTGGGTGTTCCGGTCATCGCGTCACGATTGGTAGAGGTTGCCGCCATCATTAATCGTTATGAGGTGGGTTGTTTTATCGATAACCATGATCCAAAACATATCGCTTCTTGCCTCAATTTGGTGTTGCATGACGAAGCACTTTTGACGAAATGGAAAAAAAATACCATGAAGGCACGATTGGCTTGTAATTGGCAAGATGAAAGTGGCTTAATTAAAAAAATATATGCTAAATTGTAAGTCGAATTGTTCAATAATAAAAAAAATAAAAATCAGGTTATGAAATTCTTTGTTGATACTGCAAATTTAAATGAAATTAGAGAAGCGCAAGCATTAGGCGTTTTGGATGGCGTTACTACTAATCCATCATTAATGGCAAAAGAAGGTATCAATGGTGATGCCAATATTAAAGCGCATTACAAAGCCATCTGTGATATCGTAGACGGTGATGTGAGTGCGGAAGTATTGGCAATTGATTATGATGGAATGATCAAAGAAGGGGAAGAATTGATTAAAATTGACCCTAAAATTGTCGTTAAAATTCCGATGACCAGAGAAGGGGTGAAGGCCATTAAATATTTTTCTACCAAAGGCATTAAAACCAATTGTACTTTGGTGTTTTCTGCTGGGCAAGCTTTATTGGCTGCCAAAGCTGGCGCAACCTATGTGTCGCCATTTATTGGTCGTTTAGACGATATTGGGCAAGATGGCTTGTTGTTGATTGAAGAAATCGTGTTGATCTATGCCAACTATGGTTTTGAAACGCAAGTATTAGCGGCGTCTGTTCGTCACTCTCAACACTTATTGAAATGTGCTGAAATTGGTGCTGACGTAATGACTGGTCCATTAAGTGTCATGCTTTCTTTGTTGAACCATCCTTTAACGGATGCAGGTTTGGCTAAATTTGTAGCAGATTCTAAGAAATTAGTTTAATTGGTGAGGAGTGGTGAATGTAGGCTTATTTCATCACTCCCCATTCATCTCTTAATACACAGAAAATGTATATCATCAAAGTAAAAGGAAAAGCTAAGATACCCGACTATATTCAGTTGAGAGACGCGAAAATGGTATTGGTGGCTTATTTTAGAACTGATCGACCTTTGAAGAATATGGAAAAATATGGTTTGGCTGGAAAGGAAACGCAATTAGAAGCCGTGATACAGCGTTTGGCCTTTGGTAAACTAGAAAAATTAGAATTGTAAACGTATGAGTTTTTCAACAGAACCTATTTTAAGTGTAAGCGATACCAGCATCATGCAGGAGGGTAGAACCATTTTGAGTGAGGTGAACTTCGATATTCAAAAAGGTGAATTTGTGTACCTGATCGGTCGCACAGGAAGTGGAAAATCATCATTACTGAAGACTTTTTATGCCGATGTGAAATTGTATTTTGGCGAAATAAAAATTGCAGGCTTTTCATTAAAAAAAATGAAACGTGCTGAGGTGCCTTATCTTAGACGCAAGATTGGGATAATTTTTCAAGATTTTCAATTGTTAGGGGATAGAAGTGTGAATGATAACCTGCATTTTGTACTTCGCGCTACCGGTTGGTCCGATTCTTCTAAAATAAAACAACGCATTGCTGATGTATTATTTAGGGTAGGATTAAGCAATAAAGGAAATAAATTTCCTTACCAATTGTCGGGTGGAGAACAACAACGTGTGGTGATTGCCAGGGCTTTGTTAAATGAACCGATTTTACTGATTGCCGATGAACCAACGGGAAATTTGGATCCAGAAGTTGCCGATGGTATCATGCAATTGTTTCAACAAATTAACAATGCGGGTACCGCTATTTTGATGGCTACGCATAATTACGAATTGTTTAAAAAATATCCTGCAAGGGTAATCAAATGTCAAGACGGTAAAGTGCTTGAATCTGATACGGCCAACTACCAAGATTTAGCGGTGTAATATTGCTTTGTATTGTTGAGCTTCGATTTGTAGGGGTTATTGCCTCCTGTTATGTTTTAATCAATCATTGCTTGAAAATTTGCGCCATACCTCATGACTTTTAGAAATCGATTGCAATATTTTGTGGTTCAAAAATTAGCTATTTCAAATAAAGAGGCCTTACAACTTTTTTTAGCCCATAGAATTTTGGTAAACGGCAACGTAGCTGCCGGCAATCATTTGCTTTTACCTGAAGACGAGGTGGTGTTTGATGGAAATATTATAAAGACTGCTACCGTCTTTACGTACATCGCCTACCACAAACCTGTGGGAATAGAATCTACTTTAAATACTGCTATTGAGGATAACTTAGTGGAAGCACTTGGCTTGTCTGAACGTTTGTTTCCTGTAGGTAGGTTAGACAAAGCCTCTGAAGGCTTGATGTTGCTCACCAATAATGGCAAAATTGTGAATAAAATTTTAAAAGAAAATAAAGAAATGGAAAAGGAGTATGAAGTAGAGGTAAATCGCAATTTGAGCCTTGAATTTTTAGAGGCGCTACGCAATGGGATTGTCATTATGGGACAATTGACCAAGCCGGCGAAAGTGGTAGCACTTTCTGATACGAGGTTTCGAATTATTTTAACCCAAGGCTTAAATAGGCAAATTAGACGGATGTGTTACCAATACGATTATGAGGTGTTGGTATTGAAACGTATCCGAATTACCGTGATTTTTCTTGGCGATTTGGCGCAAGGTGCTTGGCGAAATTTAACCGAAGAAGAAGTAATTGAATTGTGGAAGTAAGGGTTTTAATGGTTTGAAATTTTATTGATGGCTGCAATAATAATGTCGCAAGCCTTTTCTATTTCCTCGAAAGTAATGGTTAATGGCGGTGCTATTCGCATAGAATTGTCACAAAAAAGAAACCAATCGGTAACAATGCCATTTACAATACATTCATCAATAATGGCTTTAAGTGTTTCAAAGTTTTCAAATTCAACGGCCATCATTAAACCTTTGCTTCTAATGGTTTTAATTTGAGGGTGTTGGAGTTTGCTTTTAAACAATGCTTCTTTGGAGGCTACTTGCGCACAAAGATTTTCTTCTAAAATCACTTGTAAGGTGGCTAAAGAGGCGGCACAACTTACGGGGTGACCACCAAAGGTCGTGATATGGCCAAGAATAGGGTTTGTTTTAAGGCAGGCCATGAGGTCAGCAGAAGCGATAAATGCGCCAATGGGCATTCCTCCGCCCATTCCTTTGGCACAAACCAATATGTCGGGTACGATGCCGTAGGGTTCGAATCCCCAAAATGTACCGGTACGACCAAAACCTGTTTGTATTTCGTCTAATAGCAATAGGGTGCCGGTCTCATTGCAACGTGTACGCAACGCTTGAAAATAGGCCTTGCCGGCGATTCTAATTCCTGCTTCACCTTGCACGGTTTCTATTATGATGGCAGCCGTTTGCTCGTCTATCCATTGAAGGTCATCGATTTCATTGAACCTAATATGCCTCATGCCTGGCAATAAGGGGCGAAATGCTTGTTTAAATTGCTCATTGCCCATTACCGATAGCGCCCCATGTGTCGAGCCATGGTAAGCATTCACACAACTGATGATGTTTGAGCGGCCGGTATGTCTTTTGGCCAATTTTATTGCCCCTTCCACCGCTTCACTTCCTGAATTTACAAAATAGGTACTGCTCAAATTTTCGGGTAAGGTACTTGCCAAAGCTTTGGCCAATTGCAGTTGTGGGGTTTGCACATATTCACCATACACCATTAAATGCAAATATTGGTCAACTTGCGCTTTGATGGCATTACAAACTTTTGGATGACGATGCCCCACATTGCTTACACCAATTCCTGAAATCAAATCCATATAGACACGATTTTCTGGTCCATACATGTATACCCCTTCTGCACGTTCAATTTCAATAGAAAGAGGAAAGTCAGAGGTTTGCGCTTGGTATTGCAGAAATAATTGTCGGTTTGTGAGCATGTTGGTTTTTAAAATGTGCCTTTTATAGGTAAGTATTAACCCTTGTTTGTAGGCAATACACAAGCTAGAGGCGGTGTTTTTGGTGGGTACTATTGGCTAAAACTTATAATAAATAGACATTTCTCCAGTGACATTCAATCCATTAAAATTGTCATAAAAAGCATATCCTGACATTAAATTCAAGCCTATTCTTTCCAACATGGTGATTTCTAAACCAAACCCTAGGCCGTTGTTGAAATAACTTTCTTTTGTTCGCTGGGTATAAGGCACACTGTACATGTCGTAAAACTGTGAGGTTTCATTGTTGTAATAAAAGTGATTGGCTTGGTATACATACAATCGTGTACTTTTATACTCTTTTAAATCGTAGGAGAACGTAAGACCCGCACTAATTCTTGTGGTTTCTTTGTTTTTAAATGGGGCGAAATTAACTTGAAAACCATAATTTTGGGGCGTGTATCGATAAGATAAACCATAGCCAGTGGCAAATCCTGCTCCTAAACCAATGGAATGTTTAAGCTTATCGGGTTTTACGCTAAGTTCTTGTGCTTGGCTGTTGATGGACAGGCCGATAATAAAGCAAATAAGGTAAATAATTGATTTTGGTTTCATAAATAATTGAATTAATCGGTGAATAATAGCGTGTTTATGAAAAAGGTGAGTTTAGTTTTTCTTGTAAATTAAGGCAACAGCATACGCATTGACGCCTTCTTCTCGTCCGACATAACCCAATTTTTCATTGGTCGTTGCTTTAATGGAAATATCCTCGACAGGAATTGTCATGGCCTCTGAAAGGGCTTCCTGCATTTTTTCAATATGAGGATTTATTTTGGGTGCTTCTAGGCTCAATGAACTGTCAATATTGCCAATTTCAAAACCTTTTTCGCGCACCATGGCACAAACTTTTCTAAGTAATATTTTACTGTCTATACTTTCCCATTGGCTGTCGGTGTTAGAAAAATGATACCCTATGTCTCGCATATTGGCAGCTCCTAAAATAGCATCACAAATGGCATGTACCAAAACATCTGCATCAGAATGACCAAGAGCCCCTAGTTTGCTTTCAAGCTTGATGCCACCTAACCATAATTCTCTGCCTTCTACCAGTTGGTGTACGTCGTAGCCAAAACCAATTTTAAATTTCATAATTAACCGTGTCTAGTATTTAGTAAAAATAGGGATAAAAAATTAAGATTTTAATGATATATATATAATTAATCGTATGTTATAAAT
>JBEAZU010000138.1:0-9053 GCA_041169945.1 Bacteroidota bacterium | reverse complement strand
TTGGCATTGGGAGTATGGCTTTCTTTTGCTTTTTTCTACATTGGTACAATATTATTGTGCGATACAAATTGAAAAAAATGCCTCTCAAGTAACCTTAAAAAAACTATTTCTTTATCTAGGGATAGGCACTGATTTAAGTATGCTGTTTTTCTTTAAATATGTTGACTTTGTTGGAAGTAATATTTTTTCAATGGCTAATTTGTTAGGTTTTCAACCATCGTGGACGCACTTAAATATCATACTTCCTGTGGGTATTTCATTTTATGTATTTCAAACCTTGAGTTATACGGTGGATGTTTACCAAGGTAAAATGAAAGCAGAACGTGATTTTAGCTATTTTGCTTTGTATGTAAGTTTTTTTCCTCAATTAGTGGCTGGGCCAATTGAAAGAGCCTCTTATTTATTGCCTCAATTGAAAGAAACAAAAGTATTTAGTGTTGTTAATTTGTTGGATGGAGGGAAATTAATGGTGCACGGTTTGTTTAAGAAAATGGTGGTTGCCGATAATCTCGCTCCCTTTGTAGATAAAGTATATGCGCCCAATTATCCTGCAACAGGTCTTGAATATGCCATGGCTACCTTTGCTTTTATGTTTCAAATTTATGGAGACTTTTCAGGTTATTCAGACATTGCTAGGGGTGTTGCCAAAGTTTTTGGGTATGAGTTAATGGTTAATTTTAAACAGCCATTCTTTGCTACAACGGTAAGTGAATATTGGCAAAGATGGCATGTTTCACTGGCCACTTGGGTGAGGGATTATATTTATATTCCACTTGGCGGAAACAAAAAGGGGGAACAACAAGAGTATGTAAACTTGTCAATCAGTATGTTTGTAATGGGTATTTGGCATGGCGCTAAGTGGACGATGGTGGCCTATGCGGTCATTAATAGTATTAGTGTAGTGGTTTCTCGTGCGTTTCAAAAACATCATGTTAGTTGCCATCCTTTGCCCAATAAACATATTAATACCTTCCTGCATATCATATTGGTATTGTTGGTGGTTTGGTTTCAACGTATTTTTTTTCGATCAGAAACAATTCATCAAAGTTTTCATATTATTCAAACCATTTTTGCGATACCCTCTCATGGTAACTATTTGGTTTTACCAATTGGTTTGCCAATTACGGGGGCTTTCTTTTTGTTTTGGGTGCTTGTCTATGATTATTATATAGCTTATGGCACTTCCCTTTCCATACTAAAAAATGCTTACCTTAAAATTGTCTATTATACGTCATTAATTACCGTTATTGCTGTTTTTGGCGTTTTTAAAGCATCTCAATTTATATACTTTCAGTTTTAGTATGAATACTCCCAAGAAAATAGCTTTATTCATTGTGGTGCTAATACTTGTATTGGGCAGTGTAAACTATTATTACTGGCGATTACAAGTTTTTGCCAAAGAAGCAATCATTCAAAAGGTTCATTATTATGCCAACAAGCCTACGCTATTTATGGGGTCTTCCCATACTGCATTTGCTTGTAATGACCATATAAAGGGGGTGTATAATGTTTCGGCTAGGAGCGAACCTTATTTATTTACCTTAAAAAAAATACAATTATTGCATCCACAATCGGTGGTGTTGCATTGTAATGTGCAAAGTTTTCAATACAGTTTTAATACCGTATTTGATAAAGGTTTATTGTCCGTGCCGCAGTTTCAATATTTAATGCAATCGATGACTGATGACGAAAAGTTAGCGGTTTACCAACTGATGAATTTCGAAACCCGGTGTTTTTATGAAACCCAACAATATGTATTGTTTTTGGGAAACAAAGTATTTCGTTTTAATCCTAATGGTGTTTTTGGGGGATGGGAAAATGGAGGACAAACGTCAAGCATTACGGATGCCAATATTGAGAACCGATTTTATGAGGAGTTTTTAAAATATAATTTCCAACAATCTGATTTTCAGTTGAAATATTTTGAAGAAATATTACGCTATTGCCAAAATAATAAGATTAAATTAACCCTAATTGCTACCCCACTTTATCCAGGTTTTATCAAAAAAATACCGCCTGCAAGCTTTGAATTATTTGCAAATCAGTTAGCCTTTTTTCATAAAACCTATCCTTTTCACTACCTTGATTATACCAATTTTATAGCAGAGAAGCATTGTTTTTTTGACCCCGATCACCTAAACAATACTGGCGCTACCCTTTTTACAAAACAGGTAGGTTATTTATATTAGGTAGGCGGAGTTTTGTACCTTGTACCTGTACCCAAAACCCTCATCAAGTTTCACGAATTGTCTTTATAATTCACTTATTTTGTTAACTTGCTTAGCAATTCCCTCAAATCATACCCATGCAACTTCAGTTACGCTTTAAAATATTGTTGTCAGTATTTTTGTTTGCTGCCCTGTATTTATTTTCTATTCATCAAAAACTGCAAAGTAATACCGATGGTGTATTTAATTTAGTGCATGCCATTTATGATGGTTTGCATCATTTTATTTTGTTTGTTTGGATTCCTATTTTAAGTTTAATAGGAATGGGGATAGGTATTGTGCTTAAAAAGGAAGAAATACGTTACGGTTTTATGTATGCGAGTATAGGTACTACCATTTTTTATATGCTTGCGATGTCAATTTATTAGTATTCGTGTGTTAATATTTTTATTTTTGTAAAATTCTAATACGATTTATTTCGAGCATAATGATAGCCATCAACGATATATTAAGTGCGAGTGACCGATTAAAAGGGGTTGTAACTCATACCGCTACAGCCTTTAACCAACAATTGTCTGAACAATACGGCGCCAATATTTACCTGAAACGAGAAGACTTACAGGTGGTGCGTTCTTACAAAATTAGGGGTGCTTACAATTTAATTAGTTCTTTGTCTCAAGAAGATCGAAATAAAGGGATTGTATGTGCCAGTGCAGGAAATCATGCACAAGGTGTGGCTTATTCTTGTCGCACCTTAGCTATCATGGGCAAAATATACATGCCTAGCACCACCCCCAAACAGAAAGTTACGCAAGTGAAAATGTTTGGTAAAAACTTCGTAGAGGTCATCTTAATCGGCGATACTTTTGATGACTCTTATGAAGAAGCCATGCGTTTTTGTACTGAAAACAAAATGGTTTTTGTGCATCCTTTTGATGATCCTAGGGTTATTGCAGGCCAAGCCACGGTTGGCGTAGAGATTTTGCAAGACCTAAAAGAACCCATTGATTTTTTATTATTACCCATCGGTGGCGGAGGTTTATCGGCAGGGGTAAGTTCTTATTTTAGAAAAATGAGTCCTGATACACAAATTGTTGGCGTGGAACCTCTGGGCGCGCCAGCGATGAAAATGGCCTTAGAAGCTGGTCATGTGGTGACTTTAGATACCATTGATAAATTTGTAGATGGGGCTGCCGTGAAAAGGGTTGGTAACCATACCTTTGAGATTTTAAAAGACCATCTTCATGATATGATTTTGGTACCTGAAGGCAAAGTGTGTTCTACTATTATTAAGCTATACAACGAACAAGCCATTGTGGTGGAGCCAGCAGGTTCGCTTACCATTGCAGCCTTAGAATTTTATAGAGATGAAATAAAAGGTAAAAATGTGGTTTGTGTAGTGAGTGGTAGCAATAATGATTTGGGTCGTATGCAGGAAATCAAAGAACGTTCTTTGATTTATGAAGGCCTACTACACCATTTTATCGTACGCTTTCCACAGCGTGCTGGCGCTTTAAGAGAGTTTCTTTCTGAAGTGTTAGGGCCTAATGACGACATTACACGTTTTGAATACGTGAAAAAAAATAACCGTGACCAAGGTCCTGCTTTTATAGGTATTGAATTGAAACATGCCGACGATTATGAGGCCTTAATTTTGCGAATGAAAAATAAAAATCTTGATTTTACCACTATCAATGATGATCCCAATTTGTTTGGCTACTTTCTTTAGTAATTTTAAATTCTGAATTTTAAATTCTGAATTAAAAAAATAAAGAATCAGTTGAAGGTTTAAACACTTGAATTGATAATGCTATTCATTTAAAATTAAATTGATAATTTAAAATTTTAAAAAATGCTTCCTCCCATCAACATAAAAAAATGGATTGACGAAAATCGTCATTTATTGAAACCACCTGTTGGCAATCAAGTGGTGTATAAAGGCAATGAAGATTTTATTGTAATGGTGGTTGGAGGACCAAATGCCCGAAAAGACTACCACTACAATGAAGGAGAAGAATTGTTTTACCAGCTTGAAGGGGATATTACGGTTAAAATTATAGTAGAAGGCAAGCCTACCTCAATTGTAGTTCGCGAAGGCGATTTTTTTCTGCTCCCAGCCAAGGTGCCACACTGTCCGGTACGGCCAGCCCATACGGTTGGTTTGGTTCTTGAACGTTATCGTAAGCCGGATGAATTAGATGCTTTTCAGTGGTATTGCGAAAACTGCAATGAGAAAATGCATGAAGAATTTGCACACGTAGCAGACATCGTGACACAATTGCCCCTTATTATGGAAAAGTTTTATGCTAGCCCATCGTTGTGTACCTGCCAAAAATGTGGTACTGTAATGGCTGCGCCCATCAAATAAATTGACACTATTGTACATGAAAAAGGCTCGATCTTGGTCGAGCCTTTTTAGGTTTGATTAACGCAATAATCTTGAATTAAAACTGTAATCCTAAGTAAATTCTAGAATTGCTGATTTTTTGAGTCAAATTATAATCTGTGGAAGCACCAGGTAATGTTCCTTGTCCACTAAGTGAACCAAAAGAATAATCATAACCAATCGCAAAAACAGAATACCTTACCCTGAATCCTGGCGCGAAAGTAACACCATAAATAACGGTACCTACTTTTTCGTTTCTAGCGTCAGCTTTGGTTATTAAGTTTGTGTATCCTTTTTCTTGTTCTTGGAAATAATTTACCGTTGGGGCAATTTCAAAAGAAGCATCAACGGCAAATTTATCATTGACAGCATAGGTAAACATCGGGGCAATTTTGATTAATTTTAAATCAAAAGCATACGCATCGATGTCAGCAGTTGTAAATCTAGGACTTTGATTTGTTAAATAATAAGAGGCAAACATGTTTTTGTTATTGTCTTTAAAAGTACTAAAGCCAAATTGAGCCCAGCTTGCTTTTAAGCCAAATCCAATTTGATCTGAGGTATAAAAGTACCATTGATTACCTAATTCTAGATTGGCTTGGGTTCCTAAATTTTGTGAAGCAAAAGTACCAAAGTGTTGACCAGCATAACTAGTGATGCTTGCGTTTGGCATTCCCATACCTAGGTTAAAGAAGAAACCATTGCTTAAAACGCCGTCTTCTTCTACTTTAGATTTGTTACCTCCTGCGAAGGTTGCGATAGAGGCAAGTAAACAACTAATAGAGATAATAATTTTTTTCATAAATGATTTATGTTATGTTTTTTCAAATATAATATAAATAGATGTAAGATTACAAGGCTTGAGGTGCTATTTAAGCTTTCTCTCCTAAGGCTTTGCTCATGCCCATCATTTGTTGCATGGTTTTTTGCATTCCTTCAGCTGAGCCATCAAGGAAAATAACATTACCCGAACCATTTTCTGCAAAATGCTTCACCGCTTCTGTCCACATCGTAAACATAATCATAGACGTATCTAAATTGGCCTGCTGCATTTCTCTGGCTGCAGAAGTCATCCCTTTGGCTACTTCCTCGCGAAACAAAGCAACTCCTTGTCCACGCAATTGAGCGGCTTCACGTTCTGCTTCCGCCGCAATTTTAATGGCATTACCTTCTGCTTCTGCTGCTTTGGTTTTGGTAATCAACAAGGCCTGTCCTTCGTTTTCTGCGGCAGCTTTAAGGTTATGTGATGCCACCACTTGACTCATCGATTTCATAATGGATTCATCAAAAGTGATGTCATTTAATTGTAAATCCATTAAATGATATCCCCAATGTTCAAGGGTGACATCAATTTGGTCTTTTACATCGGCCACAATTTCGCTTCTCAAAGACAATACCTCTGCTTGTTTTTTGGTCGATACAAATCCACGAATAGAACCTTCAATGGTTCTAATCAAAGCCTGCATCAAGTTTCTTTCATCAATAAATTTGAAAGCAACATTCTTAATGGTTTCTTCATTTTGGTCTAAAACAGAAAAGAGCAACATGGCTTTGAAATACACATTGGCTTGATCGATGGTGGTCGCCTGAAATTCAAGTTCCAATGACCGGTTTTGGGTGGATATTTTTTTATAAACCACTTCAATAATCGGGATTTTAAAGTTTAGGCCAGGGCCTAATATTCTGTTGTATTTCCCAAAGACTGTAATTACCGCAATGGTGCCTTGCTGCACCGAAACAAAACAAGAAGCCAGGATGGCGATTGAAAATCCTAGCCCAACAATCATTAAAATGGATGTAGGTGTCATTTTTTTTCTTTTAAATTCTTTAAGCAAAGTATGACAATTATTTTTCTCAAACAAATACACATTTCTGTACTGGAAATTATTTTTAAGTATATGAAAATAAACAAGGCAATTTTTCACTTATCTCAACACAAATTATATTATATTTGAAAGTTGTATGAACCAATAATGGTGAGCGATGTACGATTACTTGATAAACATTCAATGGCAATAAACCCTTCTGTTTTTAGTGAAGTAAAGAAAATTTTTACGGCTTACCTTGAAAATAAGGAGCTTAGGAAAACACCAGAACGATTCGCCATTCTCGAAGAAATATATTCTAGAGATGGGCATTTCGATGTGGAATCGCTTTATATCAGCATGAAAAACAAGAATTACAGGGTGAGTAGGGCTACGGTGTACAATACCTTGGATGTGTTGGTTGATTGTGATTTGGTTACTAAACATCAGTTCGGGAAAAATTTAGCCCAATACGAAAAGTCGTATGGCTTTAAACAACACGACCATTTGATTTGTACCGACTGTCACAAAGTATTAGAGTTTTGTGATCCTAGGGTGTATAATATTCAAAAAATGGTGGGAGAGTTATTGCATTTCAATGTAATGCATCATTCTCTCATTTTATATGGCAGTTGTACCAAAGACGTTTGTGAAAACCGCAAGTCAATGATTGACAATAAAAAAATCTTAAATAAATAGGAATGAATTATCAGCACGAATTAGCAAACAATGTATTGTTTCTTAAACTTGAAGGCGATATGTTGGGAGAAACTGACGGGATGGAGCTAGTGGATATGGTGAATAACCATATGAATCAAAATGTTGTGCATGCAGCCATTGATTTATCGGGGGTTCGCTACATGAACAGTACAGGCATTGGCGTAATGATTACACTATTGACCAAATTCAAATCTAAGAATGGCGCCTTGGTATTGGTAAACCCTTCTGACCAAATTCAGAAACTATTAACCATTACGAAATTGAATTCAGTATTTACGATTGTAGGTACAAAAGAGGAAGCAATCAAATTATTTTAAAATTAACATAATAGTACCAAAATGGCAGTAGATGTTTTATTGGGTTTGCAGTGGGGAGACGAAGGCAAAGGTAAAATTGTAGATTATATCGCACCTAAATACGATTTAGTAGTTCGTTTTCAAGGAGGTCCCAATGCAGGTCATACCTTAGAATTTGATGGCATTAAACATGTTTTACATCAGATTCCTTCCGGTATTTTCCACAAGGAAATTAAAAATGTAATTGGTAATGGCGTTGTGCTTGATGCTGTAATCTTTAAAAATGAGATTGAAAAATTAGGAAGATTTAACATTGATTTTAAAAAATCATTGTTTATCTCCAAAAAAGCACAATTGATTTTACCTTCTCACCGTTTGTTGGATGCTGCTTACGAGCATGCCAAAGGTGCTGCCAAAATTGGCTCTACTTTAAAAGGTATTGGCCCAACGTATCAAGATAAAATTGCGCGTGTAGGTATTAGGGTGGGGGATATCTTGTCTCCTAATTTCAGGGCTAAATACAATGCCTTGGTTGATCAACATATTGCCATCCTTGATTATTATAAATACGATTACAATAACGAATCATTTAATTTAACTGATTTAGAGGCGGTATTCTTTCAAGCAATAGAGTTCTTGAAAACCTTTAATTTGGTTGATAGTGAGTATTTTATTAACCACGAAATTGCCCAAGGCAAAACGGTATTGGCTGAAGGTGCGCAAGGTTCTTTACTAGACATCGATTTCGGTTCTTATCCTTTTGTAACCTCTTCTAATACCATGGTGGCAGGCGCTTGTACTGGCATGGGGATTTCTCCTCAAAAAGTAGGCGAAGTGTATGGTATTTTCAAAGCCTACGCTACCCGTGTGGGTAGTGGTCCTTTCCCTTCTGAATTAGAAGACGAAGTTGGTCAAAAAATGAGAGACATCGGGCGTGAATATGGCTCCACTACTGGTCGTCCTCGTCGTTGTGGTTGGATTGATTTACCTGCCCTTAAATATGCCATCATGCTCAATGGGGTTTCTCAATTGTTGATGATGAAAGCAGATGTGTTGGATACTTTTGAAGAAATTAAAGTATGTACACATTATCAATTAGAAAATGGGGTGGTTACCGAACATCTTCCTTACGATTTCGCGGAAGAAAAAGTAATCCCTGTTTATAAATCCTTAAAAGGTTGGAATACTTCTTTAGAAGGGGTTACTGATTTTGATAGTATGCCAGCAGCCTTAAAAGACTATATTGCTTATTTAGAATCAGAACTGAATGTGCCTATTAATTTGGTATCAGTGGGACCTGATAGAAGTCAAACTTTGATTAAACAAGAAATTGTAGTGCAATAATGGCGCATCAATTTTATACCCATACAAAAAAAACGCTAGTTTACTGCTAGCGTTTTTTTTGTGTTTATCATTGAACCCTATTTTTTGTCTAAAATATATGACCATATACACCATTTTAAATGCTATAAATTATTACTTTTGACACTTATCTAATTTAACGCATGGCTATAGTAAGATTAATGTTGGGGATTATTCTTTTAACCTTTTTGGCTACTTTAAACCCTGCATTTTCTCAAAATCCTGAGCAAACTAGAAAACACATGCGCCATTGGAGGTTTATGGCCCATAAAAAAAACAAATCAAAACTGCATTATAAGCCTACCGGTATTGATAC
>JBEAZU010000137.1:0-3291 GCA_041169945.1 Bacteroidota bacterium | reverse complement strand
ACACCATGAGCTTATAATAATTAGCGATAGTACCGTCGTCTTTGAATTTCACTTGCACATTGTAGCGTTTTCCCCTAAACCCCAAATTCTCTTCCTTTACAAACATGGTATCTATCACAATGGGATTCCTTAATATCGATTGGGATTGGTACAATTTTCCATCTTTGGTTTTGATCTTTAAGACATAAGCAGAATCCCTACAAATTCGAATATTGCTTTGGGTATATACTCCAGGCAAGGATTCTTTCAAGGTATCTACTTCCCCATTTTGTTTGCTTAACAACACCATGGCACCTTGCTCTGTGGGAAAAACATTGCTTTCAGTAAAGTTAACCGACTTCGTAAGCAGCACCTTACAAGTATTTGTATTGTCATCAAAATTTGCTTCCACCACCAATTTAGGATTGGCAGTATTCAAGTTAATGTCAACTACTTTTTGACATGCACTGGCGCCAAGTAATACTATATAAAGCAGAAAAAGGATTGGTATTTGAGATTTACTTATCATAGGTAGATTTTGAATAGTCATGGTAATCGATTTTAAAAGCATACATACATTTCGCTGCCTATATCCTTCCATAGCGAAAAGATCATCAGCTATTGATTTAGAATTTAAAATTCCAAGTAATGGCAGGCACCCACCTAAACAAAGCCGTTTGAAGTGCTTCCGTTTTGGTAGGATCGGTCACACTTTCTCTAAAGGTAATGGAATACGCATTTTCTCTACCGTAGGCATTGTAAAGTGAAAAGTTAAGTGAGCTTTCACGGGTGGCCGATTTTTTAATGGCATAAGTCGCGCCCAAATCTAAGCGATGATAGGCAGGCATTCTATAGGCATTTCTTTCGGTATAATAATATTTCACTTCGTTGTTCATGGCATACTTACCACTCGGGAAAGTGACCGCAAACCCAGTGCTATACACCCAAGTGGAAGAGATGGTCCATTTGGAAGTGATATCAAACATCCCCACAATGCTGATGTCATGTGTTTTATCTTGTCGGGCATTGTACCATTGGTTTTGATTAATGCCCTCAATTTTTTTCTCTGTTTTTGAAAGGGTATAGCCTACCCAACCCGTCAAGCGACCTGTTTTCTTTTTGAGCAACAATTCTACACCATAAGCCCTCCCAATGCCATACAACAACTCCCCTTCTACTTTGTCATTGGCCCTCGTATTGGCAGCATCTTTATAATCGATGCTATTGCTCATTGATTTATAATAGGCCTCTGCACTGCATTCGAATTGATTGTCTAAAAAATTCTTAAAATAACCTAAAGAGGTTTGGTTAGACGTTTCTGGCTTCACATTTTGACTACTAGGAATCCATAAATCTGTAGGATTTGAGGAAGTAGAATTACTAATTAAATGTAAGTTTTGGGCATTTCTTGCAAAGCCTAATTTGAGTGAGCTCGATTCTGTTAAGGCATAATTGACCGACAATCGAGGCTCAAGGTTGAGGTAAGTTTTGATAAATTCGCCATCAGCATAGGACTGCGTATTTGTCACTTCCCCTTTGGAATTGTAGGTAAAGAAATCTCCTCCTCCCAACAAACTAAACATGGAACATCTTAAGCCATAAATAGCACGCCACCTGGTGGATATATTCATTTCATTGGATACATAGACCGCGTTTTCAAGGGCATATTTATTTTGTAACACCCTAAAAATGATACTGGTATCTTTACTAGACAGTTGACCAGGAGTAATTTGATGGTAAGTACTTTGCAACCCAAAACTGATGGTATTTTTGGGATTTAAGAAATACGTAAAATCTTCTTTTAAATTGTAATTATCAATCATCGACTTAATGCCAATGTCGCCCGAACCCGTATTGAGGTTAATATTATAAGTATATTTACTATAAATGGCAGAAGTATTCAAAAATAACTTTGGGCTAAATTGGTGATTCCAACGCAGGGTGGCCGTAGCATTTCCCCAATCGATTCCAAAAGTACTACCCAAGCCTAAATTGTCTCTCCCCAAATAACTAGATATAAATACACGGTCTTTAGCGCTCCATTGATAATTGGCTTTTAAATTCAAATCATAGAAATACAAAGAAGATTTACTGATGGTGGCATCGGAAGAAAGTTTCAAAAACATATCGGCATACGTTCTTCGCCCTGAAATCAAAAAAGACCCTTTGTCTTTCACGATAGGACCTTCGATGCTTAGCCGAGAAGCAATTAAACCAATACCACCACTTACCCCAAATTGCTGATTATTGCCCTCTTTCATTTTCACATCAAGCACCGAAGCCGTACGCCCGCCAAAATTAGCAGGCATGGCATTTTTATAAAGCGTTACATCTTTTAAGGCGTCTGAATTAAAGGTCGAAAAAAAGCCAAGCAAATGCGATGCATTGTACACCACGGCTTCATCAAGTAATATTAAATTGCCATCACTATTGCTTCCTCTTACATAAAAGCCACTGTTTCCATCGCCAGCACTTTTTACCCCAGGTAATAATTGCAAGGTTTTGAGAATATCCTTTTCTCCAAAAATTACAGGAATTTTACTGATCTCATTGATCTGTATTTTTTGCATCCCTACTTGTGTACCACTCACATTGTCGCTTTCTTTTTTCCCCGTCACCACCACTTCGTTTGTCTCTACGAGTGAGGGTTTTAACACCACATTAACGGAAATATTTTGTGATAAGTCAATCGTTTGCGCAAACAGTTGATAACCAATATATTTTACAACTACCGTATAGGTTCCTTTAGGAATGGTAAGGGAATAAAAACCATAAGCATTGGTCGTTGCACGAATGGTATTGTCTTCTTTAATCGATACGATGGCACCAATCATCTCCTCTCCTGATTGAGCATCTTTGACATGGCCACTTAAGGTATAATTTTCTTGGGCAAAAAGGTTAAAATGTAATAAAACTAAAACGATAAGCAGACTTAATCTCATAGGGTACAGTTTTTTAAATATGATAGGAATGGGGAATGATGGTGGGAATATGGGGACAAAGAGACAAAGCATATAATCTTTAAAATCTTGGCCGAATATTTTATGGCATAGGGCAATCTTCATGTGACTACCCTATGCCAAGATTAGCACTAGGCTTTTCGTACGGTTCTTTTTTCAATTCTTTTTTCATAACCAATCCCCTGAAAAATGCGTTGTACATACAAACCAGGGGTATGCACATGCGCAGGGTCTAATTCACCAGGCTCCACCAACTCTTCCACTTCAGCAATGGTAATCGTACCGGCAGCTGCCATCATAGGATTAAAGTTTTGAGCCGTTCCTCTATAAATTAAATTCCCCATGGTATCAC
>JBEAZU010000136.1:0-3970 GCA_041169945.1 Bacteroidota bacterium | reverse complement strand
GCTAAACAAAAGATAATCAGATTCCCCATTCCAAGGACAAGTAACATTGTCTAAAGTAGCACTGGTACCCGTTAAGGTTTTAACAGCCCCATTTGCCCTACTCACAATAGCCACTTTCCAGGTAACTTCACTAGAAAACTTTGATTCTAAATAAGAAGTACCGGTCAAAAAATCAACACTTGTACCACTATTGGTAAATTTAAACCCTAAGGAATCACCTTGAATAGCAAACCCTTCAGGCGCAGGAAGCACCTTTGGGCCTAAAAAAGCTTCCTCTTTAGACGAACGCGTACAGGCAGCTAGCACCAAGGTGGACAGCGCTGTAATGACGATAGATTTATAGACAGTCGTAAATTTCATAATGTAAATTTTTAATGTCTTACAAATTAACAGTTAGATTCATAAAGAACTGGTTGATGTTATAATTGTTTGAAGTCATACCAGTAGTATTGGTAGACCAATTATAAGTCATGTTCAAGAATGAATTGGTAGAGAACTTAATGTTTACCCCAGTAGATAAAATATCTTGTGCGATGTTAAATTTATAAGCCGTGGCAACATCTACTAAATTCACAATGGTACGTGAAGAGATAAGCTCATTTCCTACAGAAGAAAGTTTTTTGTAGCCCAATAACAAGTCTAATTTTTTAAGAATTTCGATAGACAAACCAGCATCAAGCAAACTGTTTTTCAAATCAATTTTTGCTAAACCATCTCTTGTGGTAGCTTCATTTCTGTATCCCACTAAAAACATATATTTTCTTTCAGAAGCAATAAATTTCCCTAAGTCAAAAGAAGCACCCGTAGTCAATACATTAAAATTACGCAGGTCGGCAATGTTTTCCCCGATAATCTCTTTCAAGATTTCGTATTTCAATTCCGCATTGATAATCTTCGTAGAAGTATCGGTTGCCAAACCAAGTGTGATACCCGTTCTGTTTGGGGTCGCCGTACCATAAGGACTTGCGTTATTGTATTGAGGCATGAAATTACCTAAAGTAGTCACCAAGGTTCTGTTGTATTGCGTCTCATTGCTGTAACGATCAAACAAAGTCATCGCTCTTGGATTAGCACCAATAGTACCGAACAAACCTTGACTGTTATCAACATTTAATCTTCTGGTTTGCGCAGCAGGATTATAAAATTGAGGACCAACATTTTTATAAGAACCAAAGAAGTTTAATTGTAAACCTTTTACATTAGCATTTACACCACCATCGTAAAAATAATCTTTATAACTTACCGAGTCAGAAGGCGAAGTGAAATCATACGTAGAAATACCCGATTCAATATTCGCTTTGATAGCCACTGCCCCTAAATCTAAACCATAGGTAGCATCACCAATGAACACGTGGTTTTTATACACATTTTGAGTGGTTGTAACCGGAATATCTAACAAGCCCACATAATTTCCATGCGCAGTCAACATGTTGTTTTTAATAAAACTCAAACGTCCACCAGTTAAAATTCTATCTGCGATGTTTGCATCGTTGGTCGCATTGGTTCTCACTACAAATCCATACGCACCAATGGTATCAACAACAGCACCTATGGCAAGTTTTGTGCGGGCTTGTGCCCCTTGTAAACGCCATTTGTTACCAAAATTGAAGTTTTCATATTCTAAAATTTGTCTTCTTTGTGTAAACACTTGAGATTCGTATTTGTAAAATAAATCATCCGCGTTATTCATGGCATATTTTGACATGCCTTCACCCACATTGATATCGCCTACTTCATAGGTCACCAAACCAGCAATTTTACCACCGATTTGAAATTGACGAATTTGGTATTGTGTACCATTACCAAAGAACGCCCCAAATGGGCTTTTTAACCTAAGGGTAACCAATGCTTTTAAATTGTCGCCAACTTTAATGGTGGGTGTTAAATCAAATATAGAGTAACCACTTACCCCTTTGTTTGGCGTAGTAGTGTTTCCGGCAAGTGCTCCACCACTTAATCTATTGTCAGAGATCAGAAACCTACCCATTCCGTTAAGGTAAAAATCGTTTTGGGCATTTACGAATGTATTTACAGACAAGCATACTGTAGAAAGGAGTATAAGTGCTTTGAATTTCATTTTGTATTTCTTTAATGATGAGAATGATATACTGAATTGATTGAAGTATTTTTTAGAAGAATAATTTTAATTCTAGGGTAGTTTCCGTTCCATTGAACTTGTCTAAGCTAAAATTAACATCTTCGTGAGAAAACCATTTGTGACGCAAATGCAAACCTGCCGTGGATATGAAATCGTAGTCAAGCCCGAAGCCTAATGACTTTCCTGTTTGTTTGACGGTACCACCTGAGTTTACATCTTTAATAGTATTTACACCACCCAGTAACTTTTCATAGCCCGCATTGGCTACCACCATTACTTTTTTCATGGCTTTCAAGGCAATAGTTGCATCTACATAATACTGACGGGTATAAGCATCGTTGCTAAAATTGTTCATCAAATTAATGTGGCTTGTGGCAGTAGAATAAGTATGGTAATTCATCAACACGATGTCTTTGCCAAAAATTTTGGTTTTGTACATCAACAATACATCCGCCGCATTGAAGGCTTTTTTATTGTCGGCATTTCCTTGGGTAATGGCGATATTTTCGTACGCTCTTCTGAATACACTTCTAATTCTGTTGTAAGGACCTGATTCCATAAAAAAGGCATGAAACCTAGATCTTGTGAATGAGTTTACCCTATGTTGAATAGTGATGGTAGAATCATTGATGTTTTCAATTTCTTCAGAAACCATTAAGCCCAAGTCAACAGAAAGTTTTTCAATTTTAAAATTAGATTTTAAAGTAATCCCTTTTCTATTGTTGGCATATTGTCCAATTTCTTGCACCACATTGTTCAAGAGGTTTTGGTCATATTTGTTTTCGGTAGCAATACCACTTGTTCTGATGTTTGAATTGGTATTGAGAATAGAACCATCGAAACTCACTACATTTTTTTCGATGTAATACAAGTCAACAGACAAAGGAATAGGCAATAATTTTCTAGTTGCATCGGCTCTCAATTGAAAGCCAATACCTGACCTGTGCAATGGAGGAAGTTCTCTAGGCACCACTTTAAAAGTATCGGTTACGGTATTGTTAATTTGTGAAAAAGCAACTTCCCCAACCAATTTCAAACCTTTGAATTGCATATCAGCATCCAAGGTCATCATTTGATTGTTATCGGCAATGCCAGAAAAATTATCAATATCCGCTTCTCTTCTATAATAGTTGAAAGCATATTTACCATTTACATCTTTGGTAAACAAAGATTTCTCTAAACGTCCACCATACAAAATACTTGGAAAAAACGCGCCTGTTTGCGTTGAATAAGGTGCTGTTTGACTTGACCTACCATATAAAGCAGTAAAATTAAGTCCTAAAGGAATAATGTTACCATTCATGGTTAAGCCAGAGAACAACGCACGCCCTTCATTTTGACCACCCATGTTTAACTTGATGTTGTAATAGTCTTCGTATCTCAAGAAAGTATTTCTATACCAATCCCAAGGCAAACGATCGAAATAATCATCTCTGTAAATAGGTTGGCCCATAGAAAACTTACTCAATTTGGCAGGAAGAATAGACCCCGCTTGAAAAGCAAATTTACCAATGGCTGTATGGAAAGTACCGCCAGCCCTTAAGTTTTGCATATTGGTAAGCAAAGTGCTATTCGGAACATCTGACGATGCATTTCCTTTCATGAAATTGATAAAAGAATACCCCACATTAAAGTCAGTGTGCTTACTGAATTTAGAAGCGATGTTTAACTCAAACATAGGATAGCCACTCCAAAACCCACCCGTATTACTGATAGGTGAATCAACAAATGAAATATTTTTCTTGGAGGTAGACATATCCGCGTAAGAATCGCCCATATCCCTGTATATCGTCAAGAAACGAACGGTACCACTTACATTGATTTCATTTTTGAATAGCCCTAATTTACTGCCATTTTCATAGCCAAACTCAT
>JBEAZU010000135.1:0-3302 GCA_041169945.1 Bacteroidota bacterium | reverse complement strand
GTTCTAAAGCACGTTGCATGAATAATTCAGGCCTTGTCATAATTACCTCATTTAAAAAACAAAGATACAAATCAAAAAATTGAATAGCGTAATAAAAATTAATTTAAAACCAATTTAAGTCTAAACAAGCAGGACATTTCAATTAAAAAACAAGCCCTAAATGGTTCTAAAGCTAGGATTATCCATACATCAAAACAGTCTTAAGCCTTTTTCACAAAACGTTTTTGGTTAAACGAAAACATTTTATTCAACGAAAAATTAAGTACCGCAAACACCACAATACCGAAACAAATGGCAATCAATTTAGGGTCAGTCATGCGTTTAAACCTTACTTCTGATATAAACTGAATCACAAAGTCAGGCGTTAATTGATACGTTAAATTAGACAAACCCTCTAAGATCCAATATTGTTTTTCTTTTAAGATATAGACAAAGGTAAATTGCATTAGGAAACTAAAAACATACACCATCACAGAAACCTTCATCTCTTTTTTGGCAGACCCATTGCTTTTAAAAGTAAATTTACGGTTAAGATAGAAATTAGTAAAAAAGCCAATGGCATAATTGAGTACCAAGGCAATGTACATATCTATCAAAAGTAATTCTACTTGGATATAAATAAGCACAAGACCTAAAAGGGTATTGAATACCCCTGCAAGTCCGTATTTCAAAAGCTCTTTTACAAGCGGATGTTTGACAATATTAAAACTTTTCAAATTAATTTAATCCTAAATCAACGATGGCTGATTCAATTTTTTTATCTAATAAAACACTTATTTTCTCAAAATTTTCTTTCGCGTCTAAAGCCGTATTTACACTGAAGTAAAACTTAATTTTAGGTTCGGTTCCTGAAGGTCTGGCAGAAATGATTGAACCATCCATGGTTTTAAACTGCAACACGTCAGATTTAGGCAAAGATAAAAAACTTTCTGTATTGGTTACAAAATTTCTTTCGATACCGAATTCATAGTCTGATATTTTTTCAAGCTTAGAACCAGCAATCATCGCAGGAGGATTTTCTCTCATTTGTTGCATCATTGCTTTAATTTCTTCGGCCCCAGATTTACCTTTTTTAGTGATGGAAATCAATTTTTCTTTGTAAAAACCAAACTCCACATACATATCAAGCAATAACTCGTATAAACCTTTGCCTTGGTCTTTGGCCCAAGCAGCCATTTCAGCAATAAAAGCACAGGAAGCAATGGCGTCTTTATCTCTTACAAAATCGCCAATCAAATAGCCATAACTTTCTTCTCCACCGCCGATAAATTGTTCTTTGCCTTCCAATTCTTTAATCAAAGCGGCAATGTATTTAAAGCCTGTTAAGGTATCGTAATTTTTAACCCCATATTTTTCAGCAATGCGAGCAATTAAGTCGGTGGTAACAATGGTTTTTACCACAAACTCTTTTCCGGTAATTTTACCCGCCTGTTTCCAAGCCGTGAGTAAATAATAAATCAACAACGCGCCGGTTTGGTTACCGTTTAACAATTGGAATTCATTTTTATCATTTTTGATGGCAATACCAACCCTATCGGCATCAGGATCGGTGGCCAACACCAGGTCAGCATCAATGGCTTTGGCTTGCAATAAAGCCAAGGTCAAGGCTTCTGATTCTTCAGGATTAGGATATACTACCGTTGGGAAATTACCATCTGGCGTACTTTGCGCTTCCACGATGGATACATTTTCAAACCCGAACTGTTTCAATAACTGAGGCACAAGGGTGATACCAGTACCATGAATCGGGGTAAAAACTATTTTTAAATCTTTTTGTCTTTGTATCGCTTCCGTAGAAATGGACAGCGCTTTAATTTTCCCTAGATATACCTCATCCACTTCTTGCCCCACCAATTTAATTAAAGAGGCATTGGCTTCAAATTTCACATCGTCAATGCTTTTGATGGCATTTACTTCATCAATCACATTGGTATCGTGTGGTGCTACCATTTGAGCACCATCATTCCAATAGGCTTTGTAGCCGTTATATTCTTTAGGATTATGTGAAGCCGTAATCACCACACCACTTTGACAAGCAAAATGTCTGATGGCAAATGACAATTCAGGCGTAGGCCTTAAAGCATCAAAAAAGTAAACTTCTATATTGTTGGCGGCAAAAACTTCTGCCGTAATTTTGGCAAAGAAATTACTATTATTTCTACTATCGTGTGCCACTGCCACTTTGATGGCTTGGTTAGGATAGGTTTTAAGTAAATAATTGGCTAAGCCTTGGGTTGCAGCACCGATGGTATATTTATTGATTCTATTAGAACCAACGCCCATAATGCCTCTTAAACCACCTGTACCAAATTCTAAATTTTTATAAAAGGCATCGGTCAATGCTTCAGCGTTTCCAGTTTCGATAAACCCACTTATTTCCGCCTTGGTATCAGCATCATAATTACCACTTAACCATGCAGTTACTTTATCTTTCACACTATTGTCTAGCGCTAAACTTGCTAAGATTGCTAAAGCCATACCTTTTTATTTATAATTAATTGCTAAAGTTGTAGTTTAAACTTTAAATAATCAAGTTCAATTTAAAAAAAAACAAAGTTTATTTCTGATTAAACAAAGTAACCGGAGAAGAGGTACGCAGAAATCGCAATAAAAAAAATGATTATACGGGTATACAAAAAAATTCAAACCAAGACTGCAACTCATTTTTTTCAAACCAAAACAATTTTATACTACAAAATACTTGCAAGTTGCCAAAGTACTTTAGACTTTTGCACCAAACCATGACATCTAATGAACATTCAAGAACTAAACATTGCCTTAATTGAAATCATTTTAAAGAAAAATGAACTTGATGCCCTAGATTATGCCGATGAAAATTACGACACCATAGAAGAAGAACTTCACGATTTAGAAGACCATTTTCTAGATACGCATGGAGACGAGCTAGAAAAAGAAATCACCAAAGTGCACAAAAAACTATGTCCTAAATCGGATGTATTATCCCCTATTGCCTATATTGGTAAAAGCTATTATGTGGAAACAAAAGCAGATGGCAACCTTCGTTTTGACAGAGAGCCAGGCCAAGGTGTTATTGTGGAAATCAATGGATTTGAAGACGAAGATACCAAATTATTAATTGTGCCAAGTCCATTGAGATTATTACTGATTATCAATGATAAAACACAAAAAGAAGTTTGGAAAGCCTAATATTAGTACTGGGTTTTGAGTGTTGAATGTTGCGTATCATAATCACCTACAATGAAAAAACAAATCCCTAATGCCATCACATGTGGCAACCTCATTTGTGGTTGTTTAGGAATTCAGCAAGCACTTACGGGCAG
>JBEAZU010000134.1:0-18546 GCA_041169945.1 Bacteroidota bacterium | reverse complement strand
CCCGAGAATATCGGGATCACGCATTTTTTATAAGGTCGAATGCAAGACAATTCAAAGATTGCGCATGATTTGCTTGCATTTTATACGCTATTTTTAATTATAATTTACTGATATTTAAAATGTTAATGATTTTTCAGCAAACCCTAAATATCCCGATAAATTATCCCAGGGCAAACGCATTTAAATGGTGGTTTTATTTGCATTAATAGAAGGTACAAAGAGGCATAATCAGCGTTTATCTGCATTCTGCTCCATCTGTGTTCAATTTTTATTTATGCTTTAAAAGAATAAATTAATGGCACGCAGATGATACGGATTTGGTGGATTTTCACGTATAGATAACCCGATATTTTCATTTTATTCAATTATTTTAATGCGTTTGCCCTGTAAATTATGTCCTTGATTTCTTAAAAAAAGAAGATTATTATTAAATTTATAGCCAAACTCAACGCAATTCCTATGGCAATCACCATTAAAACCACTTACCAAGGCGACTTAAGAACAGAAGCAAGGCATTTACAATCTAATACTGCCATTATCACCGATGCACCACTTGATAACAACGGCAAAGGAGAAGCATTTTCACCTACAGACTTGATATGTGCCGCTTTGGGAAGCTGCATGTTAACCATTATGGGTATTGTTGCTCAAAGAGAACAAATTGTTTTAGATGGTACCAGCATTGAAATCACCAAAATCATGGCGGCAAGTCCAAGAAAAATTGCCGAGATCATTTTAAATTTCAAAGTTCCGACCGACGCAAAGGTGTCTGAGGTGCAAAAACAAAAACTTATCCATGCTGCCCACACTTGTCCTGTAGCACTTAGCCTTGCAGCAGACATTGTACAGACTGTTACGTTTGAATGGTAAAATATTAGTTTAAATCCTTCTTTGCTATCGCTGCCTGATTGCTCTTCAGCGCCTTTGCGTGAAATTTTATTTTTTCACGCAAAGGCGCAAAGGGAAAAACACGCAAAGTGCGCAAAGGGATGGTAATATCGCAACTCTTTACGCGCAACTTTTTACCTAACGAAGCCTAACAAAAGTATTAAGCGTCCCATTGTTTTACCAACACAAAAAATCTTCTGCTAAACAAAATGGCTTGGAGCAATAAGGCAATTAAAAAACCTATCCAAATACCTAAAGCATGCCAGTGCAATACAAAACAGAGGTAGCCACCAATAGGCAAACCTACTAACCAATAACACACAAAAGTAATGACCGAAGGAAATTTATAATCGCCTAAACCTCTTAACAAGGCCTGACTCACACTTTGTAAGGAATCTGAAATTTGAAATATACCGGCAACTATAATCAATGGAATCGCTAATGCAATCACTCCCGCTTCCTCAATGAAATTTGCCGCCAGCAAAGCCGGGAAAGAGATGAAGACCACACAAGGAATTAACACAAAACACACCCCAACGGCCAAACTTACCTTGCCCGACAATTTCATTTGAGCGACATTGTTTACCCCTACTGCTTGCCCCACCCTGATGGCTCCAGCAGCCCCGATGGCCAAGATAATCATAAAAGAACTCATGGCTACATTGATCGCAATTTGATGTGCGGCCAATTCTTCGGCATTTACCCAGCCAATCATAATGGCCCCAAAGCCATAGGCCGCATACTCTAAGACCAACTGAAAACCAACAGGAATGGCTTCTATGAAAATTTTATAGGCCGCTTTAAAATAACGTTTAAATTTCTTTACACCCGTATGGGTAATCAATTTAAAGTTGGGGGTCAATTTTAAAAACACAAACATGCCTATCATCACTATCAGTTGCGTCACCGAATTGGTAATGGCAGCGCCATTTAAACCTAACTTCGGAAATCCCCAGTGGCCATAAATCAACAGCCAATTTAAAAAAGCATCTATGAACAAAGCCGATATAGACATCATCATGCCTAAACGAGGATAAGAAATTCCGTCGGCATAGTGTTTAAATTGCAGGTACAGTAATAATGGAAAAACACAAGGCATTAAATAAAACAAAAATGCACGTGCTTTAAGGGTTACTCCCATCTCTTGCCCAAACCATTCAAAATGCCAAGCAGCTATCCCAATACAAGTCATGAGTACCAAGGCCAACACGATGGCAAACAATACGCCACCATACCACAAAGAACGGCATTTTTTGAAGTCTTTTTGGGCAAAGGACGTAGCTACCATAGGTGCCATTACCAAAGAACAACCAATCCCTAAAATGCTAAACAACAAATACACTGCATTGGCAGCACTTACTGCCGCCACCGCTTCTGTTCCCAAAGGACCAATCATGAGGGCATCAATTAAATTCATTAACACCCCACTCAACTCCCCAATTGCAATAGGGATACTCAGTTGAAGCAGTTTTTTAATTTCATTTTTTGTCTCTAATGCCAGTACCATTGCTCAAAAATAGGGATTATACTTGTAAAACATGCACAAGAAGCTATAAAATAGCATTTGATTGGGGCTATACTTTAGAATTGGTTTCGCTCTCTTTTCTAAACCTTTTTTGCGTATCTTGCAAGGCATTTAAAAGGTATCACCATGGCAGTAGATTTCTCCAACACGTTAGTAATCGGCATTTCGTCTCGTGCTTTGTTTGATTTGGAAGAAGAAAATGAAATTTTTCACCACAGTGGTGTAGAAGCATATCGCGCCTACCAACTCAAAAATGAAAATGTTACCCTCAAAAAAGGCACCGCCTATCATTTGGTTGAATCGCTGTTGAAACTCAATCGATTTGCCGATGAGCGCTTGGTGGAGGTCATCATCATGTCTCGCAATTCGCCTGATACAGGCTTGCGGGTACTCAACAGTATTCAACATTACCAACTAGATATCAGTAGGGCCGCTTTTGCAGGAGGAAACCAGCTTTCCCCCTATTTAGACGCGTTTAATGTAGATTTATTTTTAACCAAAGATGAAAAAGATGTGCAAGCAGCCATCGATGCCAAAGCCTGTGCGGCGGCAACTATTTACGGACATCCTGAAGATTTTGAACCCGACCTTGATACCTTAAGAATTGCTTTTGATGCCGATGCAGTAATTTTCTCGGAAGAATCAGAATTTATATATAAAACCCAAGGCTTGCCAAGTTTCCATGACCACGAACAAGCCAATGCCAATGTGCCTTTGATGGAAGGACCTTTTGCTAAATTATTGAAAATATTAGCCAAATTACAAAAACAAATCAGTCATCAAACCCAAAAACCTCCTATACGATTGGCCATTGTCACCGCCAGAAGCGGACCAGCACATGAACGTGTCATCAAAACCTTAAGAGAATGGGATGTGTTTGTAGATGAAGCTTTCTTTATGGGAGGCATTACCAAAGACCAAGTATTGAAAGCTTTTAAAGCACATATTTTCTTTGATGACCAAGACTTGCATTTAGAAAAAGCCTCGAAAGTAGTGCCTTCAAGTAAAGTACCCTACTCGACCAATTCTCCTTTGAGCAAATTAGAAAAAGCCAATAAATAAATTCGGCGAAATCCAATGCCTAGACTTATTTCACATCCCATATTATGCAATTATTACCTCACCTATCGTTGTAATGCGAGTTGTAGTTTCTGTGATATTTGGGAAAAGCCATCGCCTTATGTTACCCTAGAAGCGGCGGCACAAAATTTCAAAGATTTAAAAAAACTAGGCGTCAAGGTAATTGATTTTACGGGAGGAGAACCACTGCTACACCAACAATTACCCGAATTATTGGATTTGGCTAAATCGCATCATTTCATTACCACCGTTACCAGCAATGGCTTGCTGTATCCTAAAATGGCGCAAAAGCTTAAAGGCAAAATTGACATGTTGCATTTTTCTCTCGATGCGGCCAATAAAACCACCCACGATCAAGGCAGAGGAGTCGCTTGTTTTGATTTTGTGATGGAGTCTATTGAAATCGCCAAAAGTTTAGGCGAAAGACCCGACATTATTTTTACTGTATTTGATCATAATCTTGCAGAAATTGCCCCTTTGTACCACGACATCTGTCGTCCAAACAAGCTCGTATTGATTTTAAATCCGGTGTTTGAATACAATGGCATCGCTGCTTCTCTTAGCGACCAACAATTAAATGAGCTATTGGCTTGGGGAAAAAAGCCAGGCGTGTATTTGAATGAAGCTTTTATATTATTGCGTAAAAATGGTGGCAATCACATTACCAAACCAGTATGCAAAGCGGCCAGTACGACCATTGTTATTTCACCCGAAAATAAACTCATATTGCCTTGCTATCATTTGGGCCTAACTGAATTCGACATCAACAACCAACTGTATGCCTTGTACCAAAGTGAGCAGGTTAAAGACTTGGTTGCCCTAGAAGGCAGACACCAAAAATGCGAAGGATGCACCATCAATTGCTATATGCAGCCTTCATTTGCGGTAGAGCTCAACCAGTATTTTTTCAAAGCTTTACCCAGTACGCTCAAGTACAACCTCATGAAAGGCACTTGGAAAAAACTGTTTCGTTGAGGCGAAGTTTGCTACAATCAACTTATCCTCAACGAAATAAAAGGCTTACCCTATCATTACGGCACTAATTTTTCCAATGCATTTACAATACCCGCTTTGGTAAAAGGTTTACTCACGTAATCGTCCATGCCGGCTTCTAAACAACGTTCCCTTTCGCCCACCACAGTGCCGGCAGTAAGAGCTATAATAGGAATTCGTTGATTGGTTTCTAATCCCCTGATTGCCTTCACCGCTTCATAACCATTCATTTCAGGCATTTGCACATCCATAAATATCAAATCAGGAAGTAAAGATTTGTATTTGGCTACAGCATCGAGACCATTCACAGCTTCTGTAATTGTTGCCGTAGGCAGCAGTTTAGATAAGATGGTTTTGATGAGTAATAAATTTATTTTATTGTCATCTACAATCAACACCTGTTGGCCTGTTGTTTTCTCTATATAATCGGGTGTATTCACAAGCAATTGTTCCTCTTTTACAGCAGCTTCGCTCAAGGCATTCAAGGCTTGGAATAAATGCGATTTGAATATTGGTTTTAAAATTTGTTGTTTCACCCCATAGGTCATCGACAAAGTCATTAAAGCGTCATTGTCGACAGATTGGTGTGTAATGATAATAGGCAGTGTATTGACCAAAGGATTGGCATTTGATCTTATTTTTTTTACGATCTCCAAACCCGTCATGTCTTCTAAACTATAATCTATAATGGCTGCATCAAAGGGTGTTTCTTTTTTCAATTTATACAGCGCCTCAATACCATCACTGGCCACCTCAATCGTGGTAGGAAACCCTGCCAACATTTCACAAACAATGGCACTAGATTTAGCATTATTATCGACCAATAAAATACGTTTAAACACCTCAAAATGCCCAATAGCCGATTTATCCGATGTCTCTACTTTTAAATTGATATCAAAATAAAATTCAGAACCTACCCCTAATTTACTTTCTACCTGAATAGCGGTGCTGTTCATCAAAGAAAGCAATTTATTAGAAATGGTTAAACCCAAACCAGTACCTCCAAACTTGCGTGTAGTAGAAGAATCTTCTTGAGAAAAAGCGTTAAAAATGGTTTCTAATTTTGCGGCATCAATACCAACACCAGTATCCCTCACTGCAAATCTCAAAGATACATGTTGACCTTCTTGAGATAGTACCCTTACTTTCAGTTCCACTTCACCTTCGGTAGTAAACTTTACGGCATTGCTCAATAAATTAACCAAGATCTGACGAAGCCTAATACCATCACTTAATACAAACTGAGGTATAGCAGCATCCACATTCACTAGTAATTCTAGGTTTTTAGTTTGGCATTGGTAGGCAACAATATTGCTGGCTTCGACCAATAGTTTTTCTAAATCGGTATGTTGGATGTCTAATTCTAATTTACCCGCTTCAATTTTTGAGAAGTCAAGGATATCATTGATAATGTCTAAAAGCAACTTGGCCGAATTATGTACCGTGGTCGCGTATAAAAGTTGGCTTTCGTCCAAATTGGTTCGGGTCAACAAATCACTAAAGCCTATGACACCATTGAGAGGCGTACGGATTTCATGACTCATATTGGCCAAAAATTCTGATTTGGCTATACTAGCTGCTTCTGCTGCATTTTTGGCAAAAATAATTTCTCGTTCTACGGCTTTGGCGGCTGTAACATCAGCAAAACTACTTACTACTCCCCTACCTCCGGATAGCAACACCGAGTTCACATTGATCCAAGTAAGTTCATCATTGGGTTTATGCACCCCCATGATGGCATTTAAAATAGACTCCCCAGTCCTTAACGACTCCATGGCCGGATGTGTTTCTCCAGGCCAATCGGTACCATCTTCATGAATGGCCCTCCAAGTAGGGTCAACCGAATTTCGCCCTTCCATTTGATCACGTGTCAAACCAAGGATTCTTTCTGCAGCAGGATTACAGGCTACAATTACCCCATTAGGGTTCTGCATAACTATCCCTTCCGTAATGGCCTCAAAAGTAATATTGAGGTTATCTTTGGCGGTGTGCAATTCATTTTCAATACGCTTCCTTTCGGTAATGTCTTGGGTGGTACCTATAAAACTAAGATTGTTACCTTGTGCGTCTTTGGTGCAATAACCGACCGTATAAAATATTTTCTCTCTTTTCCCCTCGTCAAATAAAGTCCTAAATTCAAAGTTCAAGTCACCTCCACCTTCAGCAGCATTTTTCATTTTTGCCATTAAAACCTCAAAATCCTCAGGATGCACACGAGATTTTAATTTCTCAAATTTGTTTTCATTAGCTTCTTTGGTAAATTCATAAATCTCATATACCTCATCGGACCAAATACGTTCGTTGGTTTTTAGGTCTAGTTCCCAACTGCCAAGTTTGGATAATTTTTGTGCTTCTTTAAGTCTTTCTTGGTTTTTATCATTTTCGAGTTCCAACAATTTCCTTTCAGTAATGTCTTGGGTAACCCCAATCAGCATCAGCGGACTACCATTTTCATCTCTCACCAATCGTCCTTTGCCTAAAATATACTTTACACGTTTCCCCTCATCAAAATAAGAGGTATGCTCAATGGTAAAACTTTCACCAGTTGCAACGGTGTGCGCAAGTTTTTCATCTAATAAGGCTAATTCACTGGCATTGAATGTAGTTCTATAAATATTATAATAATTTTGAGGATCTTCCCCTTCTTTAATTTCAAAAATATTAAGCAATTCATTTGACCAAATAAGGTCATTGTTCACTAAGTTCAATTGCCAGTTCCCTATTTTCGATTGGGATTGCGCTTCCAATAAGCGTTCTTGGTTTTTAAGATTTTCAATTTCCAACAATTTTCGTTCGGTAATGTCTTGACAAGTACCCTTCAATAAATAAGGTTTCCCTTCAATATTATTGACTACTTTTCCTATCCCCAACACATATTTAATCCTAGCACCTTTGTCTAAAACTACCCGATGTTCATACATAAAGCCTTTTCCCAAAGCAATGGCTTCCCCAATTACCCTGTCTAGTTCACTGATATCATCATAATGAATACGGCTTCTATACAGGGTATGTAAGTTTTCTTTGGTTTGGGGAAAATCAATTTCAAAAATCTTGTAATGTTCGGTCGACCATACTTGTTCGCCGGTGGTTAAATTGAATTCCCAACTGCCAATTTTTGAAATGGCTTGGGCTTCTTCTAGACTTTGTTGTGCCGATTTGATTTCATGTTCTATTAAAATTCTTTCTTCAAAATCTCTTCCTATAGCATACATGTCACCACTCTCTATATCAGGGTTGGCGGTCCAACTGATAGACTTGTACACACCCGATTTGGTTAAGTATCTATTGATAAAATTCACCAATTTAGCTCCTCCAGACAACTGCGCAACAACCTCTAAAGTAGGTCCTAAATCATCGGGGTGAATAAAGTCAACAAAGGGTTTACCGAGCAGTTCGTCTTCATTCCAACCCAATACCTCTTGAAAAGCAGGGTTCACTTTCTTGAAAAAGCCATCGGTATTGGCGATACAAATTAAATCGAGGGATAAATTAAATAGACTTTGAAATTTATTTTTTTCTAACTGTTCTTTTCTCGCCACCAATTGCGAAATCACCTCTTTGGCTAAAATAGTTAAAGCACGTACTTGATTTTCGTCTAAATGGCGCGGAACACGATCGATTACACATAAAGTACCCAAGGCAAAACCATCGGGATCTATCAAAGGCGCCCCAGCATAAAAACGAATATCGGGCGCGCCTGTCACCAAAGGATTATTTTTAAAACGCTCGTCTTTAGAAGCATCTTCTACAATAAAAGGTTCGGTGCCCAAAATGGCAAACTGACAAAAAGAAATATCTTTAGGCGTTTCAGGGGCATCAAGCCCTACTTTAGACTTAAACCATTGCCTCTCACTGTCTAACAAACTAACCAAGGTAATGGGTACCCCACAAATGGCAGAAGCCAACTCCGTTAAACGATCAAACTCTTCCTCAGGTAAAGTATCTAAAACTTTATAGCTTTTTAAGGCTTCAACACGTTTTTTTTCGTTTTCTGGTAACATGGTAATATTTTTTTTACTAATGTAACTCGTATTTAAGGGCAATTTTCTGCAATTACTTTTTCTATGGCCGCCAACACAAAAGGTTTGCTCACATAGTCGTTCATGCCTGCCGCAAGGCATCTTTCTTTTTCACCCAATACCGTTCCTGCAGTTAACGCAATAATGGGAATAGGGTTACCAACTTCTAGTTTTCTGATGGCCATGGCGGCTTCATACCCATTTTTTTCAGGCATTTGCACATCCATAAAAATAAAATCCGGTTTTTCGGAAACATACATAGCAATGGCTTCATTGCCATTCATGGCTTTGCATAAAATAGCATGGGGCAATACTTTCAAAATAATGGTTTTGGCCAATAATAAGTTTACCGGATTGTCGTCTACAATTAAAATTTTAATTGGATGGGCAAGCTTATTTATTTCCGGTAGAGTGTGAGAAGCAGCTAGTGAGGTGAGCACATTACCCTTCGCAATATTTTCGAGGGTAGCATATAATTGCTTCATTTTCACAGGCTTCATCATGTTTTTAACAACGCCCAATGCTTTACATGCCATTAAAATATCTTCGGAAGAACTCGATAACAAGACAATGGCTGGCACTTTCTTATCTATCGCAGGCAGCGCCATGAGCTTACTAATGGCGTCAATGCCATTCATGTTGGGCATGTGGTAATCCATAATGATTATGTCATACGCTTGTTGTGTCACTTTTTGAATGGCTTCTTTCCCACTTTCTGCCAAATCGATGTGCAGGTCAAAAGGCTGTAATAATTCTTGCAATAAAAACCTGTTGGTATGGTTATCATCGACCACCAATACGGATTTAAGATTACTTAAATCGTAGGTTTCAATCGCTTCCCCAATCTCGGTTTTAACAGTCATGTCAAATTGAAACACACTTCCTTTGCCCAAGTCACTTTGTACGTTGAGCCCAGTCGAGCCCATGAGTGCTAGTAATTTGGTGGTAATGCTTAATCCTAAGCCAGTACCGCCATATTTTCTGGTGCTAGAGGAATCTTCTTGTTCAAAGGCATTAAATATTTTATGGATATTTTGAGGTGCAATGCCTGCCCCCGTATCTCGTACCGAAAACTGCAGCGTACATTGGTCTTGATCGCTGCTTAACATCACCACTTTCAATTCAATTTCACCCGCTTGGGTAAACTTAATGGCATTGCTCAGTAAATTCACCAATACCTGTCTAAGCCTCAGTGCATCGGTCCAAATAAAGCGAGGAATAGCAGGATTGAAATGTAAGATTAATTCAAGTTTTTTCTCTTGTGCTTGAAAACTAATGATATCCGAAATTTTGGCACAGAGTTCAAACAAGTCTATTTTTTCGAGTTCAATATCGAGTTTTCCAGCTTCAATTTTAGAGAAATCTAGTATATCATTAATGATATCAAGTAAAGCGTGCGCCGATTGCACTACCGTATTCATGTATTGGTTTTGCGATTCGCCAAGGTTTGTTTTGAGCATTAAATCGCTAAAGCCAATGATCCCGTTGAGGGGGGTACGAATTTCATGGCTCATGTTTGCCAAAAAATCAGATTTGGCAATACTGGCTGCTTCGGCTTGTTCTTTGGCTTTTAGAAGCTCAATTTTTTGTTCTGATAATTGTTTGGTAGCAAGTTGCAAATCTTTGAAAATGATGTCTTGCATATTTAAAATTTGCAAGAAATCAGGGGTAGCATCATGCAAGGCAAAATCATGAATAAGCAAATGTAAGTTTTCTAAATCGTGGAGCGTACTGATCCAAGGAGAACCAATAAACATACAACAATCAGCAGATTCAAGAAAAACAATTTGTCCTTTAAGGGTAACCTTAGGTTCGATGACCGATTCGAGGATAAAAATTTGTTTGGCAAATAATTTTATGGATTGAAAAGAATACAAAACTGAAAATGGTCTTTTAAACTTGAATACATTTTGAAAATCTTGCCCTACAATAGCTGGCAATATCTTTTTTAAACTATCGCCAGCGTCTAGTATTACCAAATCAGCATTAAACATACAGTAAAAAGGAAATATGGCGTGCATATTTTCATTTTCAAAAGTGACATTGCTTTTCATTGTTGCATGAGTTTACCAAGCGATCAAGTATACCTCGTTGAGATCACCATTGTCGCGATCGGCAACGATGGTAATTTGAAGGGGTGTTTGAAACATTTTCCCTAAGCCATTAATTAAGCCATATACGAAATATTTCAATCCCCCGCGGGTAGAAATATAATGTAGTTTTAATGAATTTTCTTGAATATCAGACACAATAAAATCTGGAGGAGTTAGGTTGGGATAAACCAACATCACCCTGCTATGGAAATTAGGAAGATTTACGATAAATTCTTTCAAATTATTTCCCCCAGCCTTCATCAAAGCACCATAATGCTCAAGACCAGTTTTCAAAATCCAATATTCACCAAAGGCTTTCAGCACCTCTTCTAAAGACATTCCTAATACCTCTCCCGCAGTGATGGCAAGTTGATAAGTATCTCCATCAGGATATGATTCATTGCTTAAAAACACATCGTGGTTTACCCCACTTTGCTGCTTAATTTTAAACCAAGCTTCTTCGCCAAAATTCTCCACCACCAGGCCTTGAATTGCTTTATTTACGATACCGTACATTGCTTTAATGTTTTAATGAGGAAAATAAGTAGTCACAATTTTTTCAATGGCCGCCAACACAAAAGGCTTGCTTACATAGTCGTTCATACCAGCAGCAAGACAGCGCTCCTTTTCGCCCATCACGGTACCAGCTGTTAACGCAATAATGGGAATAGGGTTATCGGTTTCAAGTTGTCTAATGGCAGCCGTCGCTTCATACCCGTTGAGTTCGGGCATTTGGATGTCCATAAAAATAATATTGGGTAGCTCTTTTCTATAAGCTTCAATAGCATGATTACCGTTCATGGCCTGAAAAATAGTAGCATTGGGCATTAATTTTAAAATAACCGTTTTGGCCAATATTAAATTGATAGGATTGTCGTCCACAATTAAAACCTTTGGCGTCAATGGATGATTGATCCCCGCCAAGTTGGTCGTTCCCTGATTTTCGTCCTCCTCTACTACCATTACCGTATCAAGGATTTCCGTATCATTCAATTTGGATAAGGCATCAAACAGTTGGTTCATTTTAACAGGCTTGATCAAGCGTTGTTTTACCCCTAAAGCCTTACAAGATTTCATTACCTCTTCGTCATCAGAAGAACTAGAAAGCAAAATCACCGGTTGCTTATCGGCTTGCAAATGCGCTTGTTTGCGAATGGCCGCAATGGTTTCTAAGCCATCCATGTCTGGCATGTGGTAATCCATGATAATGACATCATACTTCACCTCCCCTTTGAGCATGTACAAGGCTTCAATGCCATCTTCGGCATGGTCGGTCACAATGTGATTTGACTTCAACATTTCTTGCACAATCAAACGGTTGTGTTCGTTGTCGTCTACCACCAACACCTTTTTAATATGAGACAAATCATGAGCAGCCAAAGCCTCTCCCTCTTCCATTTTATAGGTGACCTCGAAATAGAAAACACTTCCTTTGCCTAACTCACTTGACACCTGCAAAGAGGAACCATTCATCAATGCCAACAACTTATTGGTAATACTCAATCCCAAGCCTGTACCGCCAAATTTTCTGGTAGTAGAGGCATCTTCTTGTTCAAAGGCTTTGAATATTTTATGGATATTTTGAGGAGCAATCCCTACGCCCGTATCTCTCACAGAAAACCTAAATAATCCTTGATCAGCTGTTTTGGATAGGAGTTCAATTTTAAGTTCAATTTCTCCTTTGTCGGTAAATTTAATGGCATTGCCCAACAGGTTGACTAATATTTGACGCAAACGCACCACATCGGTCCACACAAAACGAGGGATGTTTGTAGGCACATTCAGCAGTAATTCTAAATTTTTATCTTGAATTTGAAAAGCAATGACATCTACAATTTGAGCGGAGAGTTGAACAATATCTGTTTTATCGATTTCTAATTCTAATTTCCCAGCTTCAATTTTAGAGAAATCCAATACGTCATTGATGATGTCTAATAAAGAATTGGCCGATTGGTAAACAATGCTCATGTATTGGTTTTGCGACTCACTCAATTGTGTTTTTAACAATAAATCGGTGAACCCAATGACACCGTTGAGAGGCGTTCTGATTTCATGACTCATGTTGGCCAAGAAATCGGATTTGGCAATACTGGCCGCTTCGGCTTGTTGTTTGGCATAGAACAACTCTAATTCGGCATTTTTTTGTTTGCTAATGTCTTGAAAAGTGCCGTAAGCCCGCACACAAACGCCATTATGGAAAATTCCTTTGCCAATTTTTCTTACCCAAATGCGACTCCCATCCTTAGTAATAATTTCAAATTCTTGGTCAAATGCCTCCCCAAAATTGATTAAATTATTAAAGCATTCGGAAATGCGGGCACGGTGTTCTCCTTCTACATAAAAGCCAATTAAACTACTCAAATCAGGTTTAAAACTTTCATCCACGCCATGTAATTTACACGAAACAGCAGACCAATTCATATCCCCAGATTGCACCTCCAATTCCCAACCTCCAATAGCAGCCACCTCACTGGTTTGTTGCAACATTTGTTTGGCTTTGTCGAGTTCTACTTGCGCAAGTTTTTGAGCCGTAATATCATTGGTGATGCCCAAATAGCCATACACTTCTCCATCTTCATCTCTCAAACAAGAAATAGCCATATTCACGGCAATACGGCTTCCATCTTTTTTGATAAAAGTCCATTCATTGACATCAGTAATACCTGTGCGGGCTTTCACATGAAAAACCTCTAAGCCAGGTTCCACCAAAAAGCCCAGTTCTTCGGTAAGTGCATCAGCCTTGGCTACCACTTCGCTGAAATCATGGATTATGGCAGGGGTAGATTTATTCACCATTTCTTCAGCGGTATAGCCAAGCATGTTTTCGGCCCCCTTGTTATAAGCCACAATAACCCCTTCTAAATTGGTAGATATAATACTGTAAGTGGTACCATTTAAAATGGCCGATTGAAAACGCAAGTTTTTTTCTAACTGTATTTGGGCCGCTTTTTCTTGGGTAATGTCATTGGCCACCCCCATATAGCCAAAAATTTCTCCCTTTTCATTAAACAAAGCCGTGATAGACAACTTCACGGTAATACGTGAACCATCTTTTTTGATATAGGTCCATTCATTTACATCGGCATTCCCTGACCTCGATTTCAACACAAAAACATCAAACCCAGGAGCAACATCAATTCCTAATTCAGTGGTAAGTTCGGCCGCTTTCGCCACCACTTCATTTAGGTCATGAAATATAGCAGGGCTGGTAATATTCACCACTTCCGCAGCCGTATAACCCAATAAATTTTCTGCCCCCTTGTTAAAATTGGTAATAACGCCATCGGTAGTGGTCGCAATAATGGCATAATTTGTACCATCAAAAATGGCCTTCTGAAAACTTGCAGCTTTGGCTAAAGCTTCCAAACTTTCTTTATGGGAAGTAATATCGGTTCTGATGGCAATATATTGATCAGGTTTTTGACCATCCTTCATCAAGGGAATAATGGTAGTTCTTACCCAATAATAATGACCGTTTTTATCTTTGTTTTTAATATCGCCTTTCCAAGCATCTCCATTGGCAATGGTTTTCCACAAATCTTTAAAAAAATCAACAGAATGATAACCTGAATTGATAATAGTATGGTTTTGACCTATTAATTCTTCCCTACTGTATTTTGAAATGGCACAAAATTGGTCATTGACATAAGTAATACTACCTCTAGCATCCGTAATCGCTACGATAGCCGCAGCATCAATGGCTGCCTTGTATTGACCTAGATTAAAGTTAATATGGTTTAAATCAGAGAGATTTTGTTGCGCATTATTTTCAGCCAAATTGGCCCTGCGATGTTCACGATTAATCAAGTACAAAAAGAAAGGTGCGGTTAAAACTACCAAAGCACTGGCATCTATGATAGAGGCTACCCTGTCGGGCAATGTAGGAAAAAAATGAAATGAAAAGTGAATAAGTGCCTCTGAACCAAACAGCACAAGGAGAAGTTGGAGGAGTAGAATGAAGCTTTTATACATGAGCGGCAAAGGTAATTGTGCGATTTATGCTGAGTTTTACGAAACAAATAAGACAAGGTTTTGTCAATTTGGGGATAATAGCCAAAATACACCTTCATAATTAGCAATTATTTCCCTTAAAATTAAGTGCCGGATGGTTTTCTATGGGAATTCGTTTTTTAATATTCGCAGCCCTTCTTTCCATTCTCCATAACCTGAAGTTGTATTTATGTGTCCTGCATCGTTTAAAAACAGGAGTTTACTTCCCCAATTTTGAGCAAAAGCTTGGGTTCTTTCTTTTGATGCCCAATGATCATCTAAGCTAGCAATAATCATAGACGGAAACGGAAATTTTAGCAATGGAATTGGAACGAAACTTTCAAATCCCAAATCTTGCCATGGATTCTCTAAATCTGGTGGTGCAACAATCATGGCACCCTTTATTTTTATATTAAACTCCCTCGCCCAATGCGCTATTGCAATGCCACCCATGCTGTGTGAAATTAAAACAACAGATGTTGGATTATATTGCATAACGGCTTCGTAAATGGCTCTTAACCAATCATTTCGTATTGGTTTTTCCCAACTTTTTTGCTGCACCCTGACACAGTTAGTCAAATGTTTTTCAAAATAAGTTTGCCAATGTTTTTGGTCAGAATTACCGAAACCTGGTATGATGAGGTAGTTGGTGTCCATGTATTAATTTCTTCTCTGGTTAGAATTTGGTTTACGATTGGTTGTTAATTTAAAATGCTGCGTTGTGTATTTTCGCGAAATTCTGTTTTATCATCAAAGCACTGTAGTTAGGTTGCTGAAAAACCATTGACATTACCCACAGAAAATCTCCTAGCTCCATATCCTTCACAGGGCAAACGCATTAAAATAATTGAATAAATTGAAAACATAGTGTTAAATATCCGTGAAAATTCGCCAAATCCGTATCATCTGCGTGCCATTTATTTGTTCATTTAAATAATACATAAAAATTGAACACAGATTGCGCATATTATGCTTCTATGTATCTTCTATTCATGCAAATAAAACCACCATTTAAATGCTTTTGCCCTGATATCCTTCATAAAAAACTTCTATTAACAAAAATGATTAGGGAGTCCTATTTTTTAAAAATACGAATCAATACATTGCCTATAAAAGAGATGAGCATCACCACCCCAGAGATGAGCAATGAAAAAGTAATGAGGAAAGGGTAGAAAAAAGCGAATAAAATATTCCACAATACCCTCACCACCACATTGGTTTCCAAGACATTATTGTCGTTTTGTTTTTTTTCAGGAAGTTCAGAAGGTATCATATCATCAAAATTTATACAGGTTATAGATTTTTCAAGGCCAATGCTACCTCTTGAAGTAAAGAAGCGTTTTGTTCAATGCCATTGCCTATGACCACAATATCAGCACCTGCTTGCCAAGCCGCCATTGCTTTTTGAACAGAATTGATTCCTCCGCCCACAATCATTGGCGCATCAACAGCTTCAGCCACCGCCTTAATGACAGCAGGTGACACACAATTTAAAGCCCCACTTCCTGCATCTAAGTAAATCAATTGAAGCCCGAGCATTTCTCCTGCCATTGCTGTACAAGCAGCAATCACGGGTTTATTATTGGGAATGGGGGTGGTGTTGCTGATATAAGAAACGGTAGTTTGTGTACCACTGTCAATTAAGATATAACCCGTTGGCAATATTTCTAAACCTGAGCGTTTCAATACCGGCGCAGCAATCACATGTTGCCCTATTAAATGATCGGCATTACGGCCAGAAATCAAAGATAAAAGCAAGATACCATCTGCGGCAGCATCAATATGTAAGCCATTACCCGGGAAAATAATCACAGGGATTTGACAATTATTTTTGATGGCGCGTATCACAGTACCCAAGCTAGCCCCAGCAATTAAACTGCCACCCACAAAAATAAAGTCAATACCCGCCTGCTGTGCCGATTTGGCTAAAGCAATGGCATCATTCTCCTCAATATCATCAGGATCAACCAATACCGCAAAGGCTTTTTTGGATTGACGTTTTAATTGAATTATTTGTTGGTATACTTTAGTCATTTTTATGTTTTCCCAAACCGTCAATATACTCTTGCAATTTTTGTTTTGCAATAGCTATTAAAAATAAGACTATCTGTTCTTTGATTTTTCTAACCAAAGGCGATTCTTCAACACGCTGCACCACCAAGGTGTTTTCAGGTTGGTAATTATTTTTTGCTTTTACAAAGCTCTTCACACGCTTGTTACCAAAAAACATTTTATACAAAAGGTAGGTCGCTAAAACGCCTGTACCTACTGCAAGTGCTGTTTTCCCGATTTTAGCAACATTACCCTTCAATTCAACCACTTCCACTTTTGCCGCTAACTTAAATTTTTCAGAGCGATTTTCTAAAACCAATCTTTTTTCTGCGTAACTATTGTCTGATTCCATCCTTTTTATTTTTAAACAAATAATCAGTTGATTTCACTATTTCTTTGTCAATAATTCCTTTTAACAATTTCTTATTAATCATCAATAACAATATACCAAATAAGGCACTCACTATCAAAAATCCCAAGGCATTATTCTCTAAAACACTCCCTAATCCAAAACCAATTGCCATTCCTGCAAAAAGAATCACTAAAAACAAGACCAAAACCAACATCACTACATGCAATAAACCCGACAAAGAGGACGAAATACGTTCTTGTATATCGAGTTTTAAAAGCTCCATTTTAGTTTCAAAAAATCCAGTGATATTGCTTACAAAATTATCCAAATGAATCATAATCTACATTTTTAAATATCCCTAATCATAAAGTCAAAAGTACAAAATTGTATTTTCATTTAAAGTAATAAAACAAAAAAATAAAGCTTAATTGCATACTATAAAATTTCTAGGTTACTTTTGTAACAAAATGCATATTTTTAAAACCACCCAAACAAGCGTAACCAATGCTAAAAAACCTATTCACGAGTTTAATCACCCTACTTTTCTTTCCTTTACTCGCACAAGAACAGCTTGTTACCGCTCCAAAATACCAAAGACATGATGTATATTTCGCGCCTGAAGTGCACGAAAATGCCAATTTAATTCTAGAGGTACCCTTCATAGATTTACCCTACCTTTATTCAAGTGCCAAAACGATAGGCAACTCGACACAGCCATCAATTGGGAATTATTTTGGTGTCTATGCAAGTCCTGGTATGAACATCGCTTTAGGTTTAACTTACAGCACCTATGCCAGCGTGCATTATGGCTTAAAAAGAGCCGTAACTATTGATAATAAATTCTGGCACAATGTATTGCTAGGATTGGGTGTAGGCGCCGCGGACATTGGTCTAAATTACACCCCATTGGGAAGCAAATGGCTCCATAACGAATACGCCAAAAGTATGATGGGTATCAATGGTATTGATGGACAAAATGAAATGAATTATTTCAGCAACAATGCCAATAACGTGACACACGTTTCGGATCAAGACCTTGCACAATTCAAAACCCATAACAATCCAGCGTTTGTAAGAATGCAAGTGGCAGGCCTTGAAGGCGAATATTTATTGGTTGATAAACTGCAACGCAATAATTTTTTTTACAAATCTAACCTTCCTAACCTCATTTTATATTGGTTTACCACCATCAAAAACATCAACCTTATCAATACCCAAAGTGATGCTACAGAAGCCAATAAAAGCATAGCCCACTTGGCGGCCTTGGTAGGCAATAACCCCAACCATAAAGATTATGTTGGACTAGCATTTACAAGTTGGGCATACGATTTATTTAACCCTAGCACCCCTTACAAGGAAAGAGGAAAATACTCTACCATTACTGGGGTAGACAGGTATATCGACCCCGCAAAACTCAACAAAGCCGAACAAGTTGATTACATGAGAAAACAATCGATGTTACATTATATCAATTGTATTTCACCATTAATGTTTGGAATCAAAGGCATTTCAGTTAAAAAAGATGACATGGGCAATCATTGGCGATTAAACTTC
>JBEAZU010000133.1:0-5570 GCA_041169945.1 Bacteroidota bacterium | reverse complement strand
GTGCTTGCGTAGCGGCTTGTAAAAATGCTTCTGCCATGTTGTTTGTTTCTGCTAAAATTTCTCAATTGGCATTGTTGCCACAAGGGCAAGCAGAACGTCAAGCTCGTGTTGAAAACATGGTCGCACAAATGGATGATGAAGGCTTTGGCTCTTGTACCAACACAGGCGACTGTGAAGCGCAATGTCCAAAAGAAATTTCTTTGACACACATTGCTCGTATGAATAGAGAGTATATTGGTGCTAAATTGAGTTCGAATAACGTTTAAAAACGTTTTAAGATTACACAAAAAGCCATTCCATACTAGATGCCCCAAAAAGTTAGACACTATTTGGGGCATTTTTGTAATCTATCAATTTATAATAATTCACATGAGAACGAAAATCATCGCAAGCCTATTGTTAATGATAATAACAGTACATGTCTTTGGCATGCAAATATTTATTAAAACATTATCAGGGAAAATGATTGCTTTAGAAGTTGAATCAAGTGATACCATTGATGCCGTAAAATCAAAATTTCAAGATAAAGAAGGTATTCCTCCAGACCAACAGCTTTTGTTTTATGCAGATAAAAAACTAGAAGATGGAACAACTTTAGCAGATTACAATATTCAAAAAGATGCTACCTTAGTTTTGAAATTGAAAGCTAATCCTTTATTAGACACTATTTTAGTTGAAAATCAATTGTATACTGATTCATTATTAACGCATTTTATAAATGTGGATAGTGTAAGCGTATATAGTAAAACCACATCATTGTTTCCTGATTGGTTAACACTGAATTCGTTTTATGTGTTGTCGGGTACTTCAGCAACTCAATTCACAGACACATTGGTTGTTCAGGGTTTTACAGCAGGGATAGTTACTGCAATAGATACTTTTGTCATATCATTTGAACCTACCACCCAGATACTAAAAAGTCAAAATCAGAATTTCAAGATCTTTAACACCTACAATCAATTACAAATAGAAAATTCTGACGTGGTTGATATCCATATTTCAATTACTGATGTAGCTGCAAAACCAATCCTAGAATTTTCCTCTCAAAAAGCACTCATCAATATCAACATGCTTGAAAACGGCATTTATGTGTTAACCTTACAATCGAGTAAAATGATGGTTTCACAAAAAATATTGGTCCATAAAGACTAATTGAAGGCATATAGCTCCATGCATTTAATTGATTTATTATTTTAATTTGACAACACAATTCAAGTATCCCCTAGCCATGAACAAAGCAATAAAACCTCTCCACGACACCAGCCTATTTCTCGAAGAAATCCAGAAAAGAATAGCCATTCCTGAAGGAGCGTATGAACAATTTTTGGCTTTATGGGAAGTTAAAAAATTTAAACGCAATGAAATGATCATGAGGGCAGGAGAGGTGCCTTCGTTTTCTATTTTTGTATTGAAAGGCTGTTTGCGTCAATATGTGGTCAACGAAAAGGGCGAAGAGTCAATTATTTATTTCGCTGAAGAGCGACATTTTATTGGGGATTTACCTGCCTTAAGAAACAATGAAAAATCAAATTTTTACTTTCAAGCCATAGAACCTTGCGAATTGCTCACCATCAGCGCTAAAAACTGGCTTTTGGCCTTCGATAAATTCCCTTGGTGGACAAGCGCTCATTTATTTGGTTACCAAAAATGGGCAGCCAAAATGCAAGAACAAATGGCAGCATTGCATACCACCACAGGTGAAAACAGGTATTTGAATTTACTCAAAGAAAAACCAAGTTTGTTCCAAAGGGTTCCTCAACATTATATTGCCTCCTATTTGGGCATTAACCCGGAGACCTTATCTCGTATTCGAAAAAAAATGATGAAAGCCTAAATTTCTTGACAATAGTCAACGTTTTGACGCTTCCCAATGGCGTAGTTTTGTATTATCAAATTATAAAAAAGAACACAGATGATACAAAACAACAAAATACTAATCTTAGGCATGGACCCAACACTGGTAGATTTTCAGGCCACCCAATTTGAAGGGGCACCAGATTTAAGCCACGAAAAAGTAGCGGCAACCATCAAACTTGCGGTGCAAGAACTTACCGCTTTAGGACTTGAAATTGTAAAATGCACCATCGACCTTGGTGAAACGGCTGTGGAGGTATTACGCCAAAAATTAGCCGAGCATCAATACCAAATTATTATCCTTGGCGCAGGCATAAGAGTGCCCAATAGCAACTTTTTATTGTTTGAAAATTTAATCAATTGCATACATGAATATGCTCCCCAATCAAAAATCTGTTTCAATACCAATCCATCCGACACCACTGCGGCCGTCAAACGTTGGCTATAAAATCACGCTTAACCATTATTCAAATTAAAAAACAAATACAACTTAGTACTCACCCTTATCACTTTCATTACTATGACCACATTAGCAGCATTCACCTCAAACAAACAAGGTAAAATCATCATGACCGTTTCCGTAGAAGTTAAAGATTATGCGGTATGGAAACAAGGATTTGACGCCGGCGATGCAGTTCGCGAAAAAGCAGGCATCAAAGTAATCAGCATATCTACGGCCGTTGGCAACGAAAATCAAGTATTGGTGATTGAAGAAGCCGAAAATATTGCCGTAGCAAACGATTTCTTAAACCTGCTAAAATCTAGACAGGCAGCAGGCGATATGGCCAAGTTAGAAGTGAAATTATTCGATAAAATAGCATAAACTAGCAAGCCATGTCCTTGCATTTGCGGTGGCATGGCTTGCTTTTAATTTAATCTTTTCATGACCAAGCTATTCACCATTTGAAAAAGGGTAATGGGCGACACCGTTCTCCAAGCCTCGATGTCAAGGTTGCCACCATAATTGACATAGCTATCGATGCCATATTTGCGCCATTCATCGCAAACAAAATACCTGAAATTTAATGCCGCAATCCAACCATCCTCGATGTCTTCAAACCATTCTTCGTAATAACAGTCGTCTGAACCGTGAAAATTAAATACATTTTCACCAATCAATATGTACTTGCTAATGCCTTGACTAATCATTATGTCAAGCATATTGCGTTTCAGGTGCATGATGTCGTTGTGAAGTGCGTCGTTCCATTCGCCAAACAATTCGATTACGGCAAAGTTTAATTGGTAATCAACGAATAAAATTTTTATCCAAAGGGTTTCTGATCCTATATAATCCCACAAGGGATGAATATAATAGCCATAAATACTATTGGTATAGGCCGTAAGTGTATATTCGGTCCCAAAAAGTGGAGAAAAAGGGTCTTCATTGGCCATGTAATATTTTTCCCAATTGTAAAATGGCTCAATATCTTGCATGTTAAAATTTCAATTGTTGCTTTATTGATTGATGAAAATAATTAGCGAACCTTAATACGCCACTTTAATGCCATGATAGGTGGCTTGTTCTTGGTAATCTTTTCGAAGTGGATACCCTTCCCAATCATTCGGCATCAATATGCGTCTTAAATCAGGATGCCCTTCAAAATGAATGCCTAGCAAATCATAGGCTTCTCTTTCGTGCCAATTGGCCGATTGCCAAACACTGGTAACCGAAGGAACTACTGGCAATGCTGCTGCATCTCCCCTTGGTTCAAATACTTTTAAAATCAAATGTTTATTAAACGGAATAGAATACAAATGATAAATCACTTCTATTGTACCTTTTTCTACTCCATTGTCGATGCCCGTAATACAAGACAAATAGTCAATATAGCTAGCAGGATTTTCGAAAAGTTCTTGGCATATTGCAGTAATCAACGCTGTTTTTACAACCAAAGAGGGCTGTATGTCAGCGGTGTTTTCTTGCACAATTGCTGCTGTGCCAAACTTTGCAATAATGATATTTTTAAAATTTTCCATGGCTATCTATATTGGGTAACATCATTGAAAAAAATGATGCAGTTAATTCATGTCTTGTGATTGGGTTTGCTTGTGATTGCAAGATGTTGCTCCACCTATAAGCTTCTTCACTGTTTTTAATTAGCAGCAAGTGGTAGGCAATGCATGGCAAAACAGCTTATCTCTTTAAGCCATGATGAAGGTTATGATTGCCCAATAAGTCTTAACAAAGCACTTGGGGCAACCAAATGTTCATTTCTGATTTTTTCTTGTAACTTCAAAAAACCACCAATAAGGGCTTCAGGTCTGGGTGGGCAACCAGGTACATATACATCCACAGGGATGATACGGTCAACCCCTTTCACCACATGGTAGCCATGTTCCCAATAGGGTCCACCGCAATTAGAACAAGAGCCCATAGAAATCACATACCTAGGCTCCGCCATTTGTTCGTATAAACGACGTACACGATCGGCCATTTTAAAGGTAACCGTGCCCGCAACAATCATAACATCAGATTGTCGAGGAGATCCACGAGGAATAACGCCAAATCGGTCGAGGTCATATCCAGAAGCATAGCTCGACATCATTTCAATGGCACAACAAGCCAAGCCAAAACCCATTGGCCACATCGAAGACAAGCGTGCCCAGTTGACTAAATCGTCTAGCTTTGTAATCACCACGCCACCTTGTCCTGATTTTAATGCTTCCATTGTTTTTGCTGTTTTCAAATGACGGTGTTTAGTTTTAATAAACACAGAAGATTTGATTGCCAAATTTAAACAACTGAACTAAATTTTGAACTATATTGTAAGTGTTATTTAAACCCATTCTCAAAATTGTGTTGAAAGACCTATTTTAATTCTCCTCGCCATGAATATCATCGATAAATTATACAGACGTTATGCAACCAAACAATTCAGCGAACAGAAATTGTCGGATGAAAAATTGCATACCATATTGCATGCCTTAACACTTAGCCCATCTTCTATGGGTTTACAGCCATGGAAATTTATTTTGGTCGAAAACCATGATTTGCGTCAAAAGTTACACCAACACAGTTACAAACAAAATCAAATTATTGAGGCATCACACCTCCTTGTGTTGTGCAGGTATGACGACATTAACCATGTTCATGTAGAAGAATACGCCCAATCGGTAGCCCAACAACGCAATATGCCCCGTGAAAATTTAGATGGTTATGTGAAAAGTAGCTTGGGCTTACTCATGAAAATGACCTCTGAAGAGAAAATTCATTGGATGGAAAAACAGCTTTATTTGGCTTTGGGAAATTTATTGACCGTTTGTGCCGTCGAAGAAGTGGATGCTTGCCCCATAGAAGGCATTATTGTGTCGGAATACGACCGTGAATTAGGTCTTCATCAACTTGGTCTAAAAACAGTGATTGCTTGTCCGATAGGCTATAGAAATGAGGATGATAAATATGCACACTTACCAAAAGTGAGGTATAGCAAGGAGGAGCTTATTGTCGTAAAATAAATCTGTTTGAAAACAATACTCGCTGCACAAAATTATTGGCTTATTGTGAAATACTATGTGGGTAATCGGATATAGTTAATAGTATGTGTGCATTTTCGAGTGATTGAGTCCCGATTTTCTCGGGATTTAAGGCTTGCATTCTTTTTGTTTTATGCTTAAATTAAAATACAAAGTAAAAAAGAACTCAAACAATGCTTCTATCCCTAACGCAATGCGATTTTCAGCATAGCATATAAGGAATATTTTAATTGGTATTAGAT
>JBEAZU010000132.1:0-8760 GCA_041169945.1 Bacteroidota bacterium | reverse complement strand
GTTTTGATGTCGTTTGGGCAAACGAATATGATAAAGATATTTGGGAAACTTACACAAAAAATCATAAGAATACAATCTTAGACAAGAGAAGTATCGTTGATATTCAGTCTAATGAAGTTCCAGATTGTGACGGAATTATAGGAGGTCCACCGTGTCAAAGTTGGTCAGAAGCAGGTTCAAAAAAGGGAATTGCTGATAAAAGAGGTCAGTTGTTTTATGAATTTATGCGAATACTAGCAGATAAAAAACCCAAATTTTTTCTTGCAGAAAATGTGTCGGGTATGTTATTGCCTGCACATAAAGAGGCTTTAGCGAATATTAAACAAATGTTTACCGATATTGGGTATGATTTGTCGTTTGAGTTATTAAATGTGTCAGACTATGGAGTACCTCAGGATAGAAAACGTGTTTTCTTTATTGGTTACCGTAAAGATTTAGGATTGAAGTTTCAATTTCCAAAACCTACAACACCTGACAATAAAATTACATTAGAGAAGGCAATTGGTGACTTAAAAGAAACTGTTTTACCAGCTAAAGAAGGTAATTATACTAATGGAAATGAATGTAAAGTGTTGAACCATGAATATATGATTGGCGGTTTTTCATCAATGTTCATGTCTCGTAATAGAGTTCGAACTTGGAATGAAGTTTCATTCACGATTCAGGCAGGAGGACGTCATGCACCTATACATCCACAAGCACCAACAATGAAATTTATTGAGCAAAACGTGAGGGAGTTTGTAAAAGGTAAAGAACATTTATATAGACGACTAAGTGTTCGCGAATGTGCTAGAATTCAAACATTTCCTGACACATTTGATTTTTTTTATAATAATGTAGTAGCTGGTTATAAGATGATTGGAAATGCTGTTCCTGTTAGAATGGGAAGAGTACTAGCAGAAAAAATAGCACAAGACTTAAGAGTATTTAAGATTGTTGACAAAACAGCAAATAAAACTGTAGAACCTCAAATAAATGGTAATGTTGTACGCCAAAAAATGAATGAAATTATTAATACAAAAACCGTGTAATGGCCAAAATAGCAACTCAAACAATTAATGGTAAGGCTTTTGAATATGCTTTATTAAATCAATTTTTAGAGCGTTTATCATTTTACAGTAAAGTTTCAGTTGTTGAAAGTGACTCTTATAAAACAGCACTAAAATGTTTTGAAAGTTTTAATGAAAAGGATAAAAGTCATTACAAGTTGGTAGCTAGTTTTGCTGTGAACTTTTTACTTGATATAGAACCTCGTTTATCAAATGGAATTAGTATTGAAGATGTTTTGCAGCTTGAAATTGTATCAGATAAAGAAGGACAAATTGGTGATGTTCGAGATGTTTTAGCGATAAGGTCAATGCAAAAGTGGGAGATTGGAATTTCTGCTAAAAATAATCACAGAGCGGTTAAACATTCTAGGTTGTCAAATGATATTGATTTTGGTCAAAAGTGGTTAGGTTTTCCTTGTTCTAAGGAATATTTTAATGAAATTAAACCTGTCTTTGACAACTTGGCTAAATTGAGAACTGTAAGTAAAGCAACTCAAAAATGGGATACTATTGGCGATTATCATACATCTGTTTATGTTCCTATTTTAGATTCGTTTAAAAAAGAATTAATTCGTCTTGATTCGATAAATTCAGGAATTGTAGCTCAGCGTTTGGTAGAATATTTAATAGGAAACCAAGACTTTTACAAAGTTATTAAAGGAAGAAATAAAGTAGAAATACAAGCATATAATTTGCATGGAACATTGAATTTACCATTTGAAAGTGTTAAACCGAAAGCAAAAGTACCTAAATTAAAGTTACCAAATAGGTTAATAGAAGTTGTTTATCAAGAAAATTCAAAAACTACATTGCTAGTTACTTTGAATGAAGGGTGGCAAATTTCATTTAGAATTCACAATGCAAGTTCTCGTATTGAGCCATCGTTAAAGTTTGATATTAATTTAGTTTCTGCTCCTCATTCTTTATTTGTAAATCAGCTTTTCATCAGTTAAGTCCATCTGAACTCGGTAGTCCATTTCATTAAATATATACTTAGACTTTGGTGCTGCCATATTTCAAGATCAATTGCTCAGCACATCTTTCGCCATCCATTGCTGCAGATACAATTCCACCAGCATAACCGGCGCCTTCTCCACAAGGATAGAGTCTTTTGGTGCTTATATGTTCCAAGGTTTCTTTGTCACGTGGCACACGAATTGGAGAAGAAGTACGACTTTCAATGCCAATGATTTGGGCATCATTGCTCAAATAACCACGCATTTTTTGGCCAAACATTTTAAATCCTTCACGCAAACGGTGTGCAATTGGGGCGGGCAATACCTCATCCATCAAAACAGATTTTAAACCTGGTTGGTAAGAGGTAGGCAATAAGGAAGCAGACAATTTTCCTTGCACAAAATCCAATAGTTTTTGAGCTGGAGCCACCTGAGCACCACCAGCCATGGCACAGGCTTTTTGTTCTATGGCTTGTTGATAAGCCAAAGCGGCAAACACCCCTTCATGTTGGTAGTCGGCCCAATCGGTTTCATCTACCGAAACAACAATCCCTGAATTTGAAAACTTAGAATCTCTTCGTGAAGGAGACATGCCATTGACAACAATTTCTCCAGGGGAAGTAGCTGAGGGTACAATAAAGCCTCCAGGACACATACAAAAAGAAAATACACCTTTTTCTACGCCCTTGTAAGGCACTTGTGCTACCAATGCATAACTCGATGCCGGCAAATACAAGCCACGATCTCCTTGTTCGCAATGGTATTGAATACTGTCTATCAAGGCTTGTTGGTGTTCTACCCTCACGCCTAGCGCAAAAGGTTTGGCTTCTATGGTGATGTTATTTTTGTGAAGCATATAAAAAATATCTCTTGCCGAATGCCCTGTTGCCAGAATAACACCAATGCCCGTATATACTTTTCCTGCCTCCGTATGAATGGCTTTTAATTCATTTTGCTGTACTTCAACATCTACAATTTTGGTGTCAAACAAAACTTCACCGCCTGATTTTAAAATAGATTCCCTAAGATCGGCAACCAAAGTGGGCAATTTATTGGTACCAATATGAGGGTGAGCATCTACTAAAATATCGTCTTTTGCGCCATGGGCTACTAAGATTTCTAAAATTCGTCTGATATCGCCACGTTTTTTAGAGCGGGTATATAATTTTCCGTCTGAATACGTGCCAGCACCACCTTCCCCAAAACAATAATTGCTTTCGGGATTTACAATTTGGTCTTTGTTGATTGCGGCCAAGTCTCTGCGTCGTGTTCTCACATCCTTTCCTCTTTCAAAGACAATGGGTTTAAAACCTAATTCTATACAACGCAAAGCAGCAAATAAACCGGCAGGACCTGCACCTACAATTAAAACTTGAGGTTGATGGCTTACGTCTGGGTAATTTTTTTGAAAGCTTAAAAAAGGAGTCATGGCTTCGTCATAAAACACTTCTACCTCCACATTAATCTTTACTTGTTTCGACCTGGCATCTACCGAACGACGAAGTTTGCGTATGGTTAATTTTGATACATCTTTATAGTCGGCTAATGACGCTACATGTTGAAACAAGGCTGTTTCATTGTACGCTACCGCTGGAGGCAAAACGAGGGAATAAATCTTAGACACAGGCAAAGGTTTTAAAAAGCAACATGTTAGATTAAAGACAAAGTTATCATTAAATGTGTAATGTTTGCTGCATTGGCAATTGATTTAATTAGGGCCTGATAAAAAATCCAAAAGCACTTTATGAGCGATGAGCCATTTAAGTACATACATCTCATACAAGTTAATTATAAATTCCATCCTTCTCCACAAGTTTATCCTGCAAGCCATAAAATCACCTATAAATGGCTGAGCCCCCATAATTAAAATCCCACTACAGCATAATCAAACACAAGTGATTGTGCTATATTCGATTTAGAATTTTTATATTTGCTAGCATCAATTGGAAGCGCAAAATTTGAGCTCATGGGAAAAAAAGAACTATTCGGGAAATTATTAACAATATATAGGTTAAGCAAACCCCACAATACGACTGAAGAATTAGCCAAATTAAAACATGTACTCCGTACCGCAGCCACTGCCCTTGAGGGTATAAAACGAGAAAATGGTGACCCATTTTTATACCATGCCTTGTCTGTCGCTGAAATTGCCATTACAGAAATACATTTAAATGCTACCGCAGTAATGGCGATATTACTCCATGAAGCGGTACGTGTGGGCACATTTATAGAAAACACCATAGCACCAACCTATGGCGAAGAAGTAGCCATCATTGTCAAAGGCTTAAACAAAATTTCTGCCCTCGACCCTAAAACCAATCAGCAACAAGCCGAAAATTTTCGTCAACTGGTGGTGTCTTATGCCGAAGATCCTAGGGTAATTTTAATCAAATTGGCCGATCGATTAGATGTCATGCGAAACTTACATTTGTTTCCGGCCGATAAACAAATCAAAAAAGCAGAAGAAACCTTTGGCTTATATGCCCCTCTAGCGCATAAACTTGGTTTATACAGAATAAAATCAGAATTAGAAGACTTAGCTCTTCAATATACCCAGCCAGAAGTTTTTAATCAAATTGTAAAACAACTGGCCGAAAGTGAACAACAACGAGAAAGCTATATCAAAGCGTTTGTTGCCCCACTACGAAAAAGCTTAGAAGGAACTGGATTACAGTTTGACATCAAAAGCAGAACCAAATCGGTGTATTCTTTATGGAAAAAACTGAGAAAAAATGGTTTTAAACTAGAAGACATTTACGATATTTTCGCCATAAGAATCATCCTAGACAGCCCAATTCAAATGGAAAAGGCCGACTGCTGGAAGGTGTTTTCTATTGTATCCGAAAAATATTTAAGCAACCCTGAAAGGCTTAAAGATTGGATTTCTGTACCTAAATCTAATGGATACGAATCTTTACATGCCACCGTGATTGGCCCAGAAGGGAAATGGGTAGAAGTGCAAATTCGTACCAAACGCATGGACGAAATCGCTGAAAATGGCGTGGCAGCCCATTGGCGATACAAAGGCATACAAGAACAAAAAGGCATTGATGATTGGCTCAACGACCTACGCAACCTGCTTGATTCAAGTGAAAACAATGGCGACTTAGCAGAAAATCTTCGATTAGAATTATACCAAAAAGAAATCTTTGTGTTTACGCCCACCGGAGATTTACGCAAACTACCGCTTGGTGCCTCCGTACTCGACTTTGCCTTTGATATCCACACCGAAGTAGGGGTTCATTGCACGGGTGCTCGAATCAACAAACGTTTGGTACCAATCAAAGAAATACTGAAAAATGGGGACTTGGTGGAAATCGTTACTTCCAAAAACCAAAAAGCCACCATCGATTGGTTGCATTTTGTGATCACTTCAAAAGCCAAAAACCGCATTCGACAATGCCTCAAAGAAGAGGAAATGAAAATTGCGGCTTTAGGTAAAGAACAATTAGACCGTCGTTTAAAAAATTGGAAGCTTGACTTTAACCATGAACTTACCCATCAATTTCTGAAAAAACATAAACTACATTCTACCACGGAAATGTATGCCATGTTGGCCCAAGATAAAATTGAGTTTGCTTTAATTAAAGAATTTATTGAAGAAGGGATTACCCAAAAACCAATTGAACACCATCACATAGACAATAATGCCAGCCCAAAACCGATTGAAGGTGGTGACTTTATGGTGATTGATGAACGTTTGGCAAACATTCAATATGTGCTAGCCAAATGTTGTAACCCCATTTTTGGGGATGATATCTTTGGGTTTGTAAAATTAGGGGAAGGAATTAAAATACACCGAAACTCTTGCCCAAATGCACAACAAATTCACAACATGTATGAATACAGGGTTGTTCCTGCCCGATGGAGAAATACCACCGAAAGCACTAATTTTCAATGTGATATTAAGGTAATGGCCGAAGAAGACATTGGTTTGTTTAATAAAATAACCGACGTCATTAGCAAAGAACTAAAAATTAATGTGCGATCGGCTAGTTTTGATACCCACCATGGTTTATTAGAAGTGCATCTTAAAGTGCTCATTAGTAATGTGAAACATTTGGATATGTTAATTCACCGGGTCGCTAGAATTAAAGGTGTTTTAAAAGTAGCGCGATTAGAATAAAACTTCTTCTATCAACGCTATTGAACAATATATTAAACACTTTGTATTTGCCTCCAATCTATCATGCACCTGCCTGAAGGTGCTATATTTGTTTTATGAAATATAACATTGACCCTATTGCTATTGGTGGCTTAGTTAGGAGTACATTTGTTGGGGAAAATAGCAATTGGAAAAAGAAAATTTTACCCTGCTAATGTACAGTTCATTGTAGCAACAACACATCAAACAAATCATTCGCACTCCTTTCAACATTGAATGGCGAACATTGAATTTAAATAATATTATGAAAAAGTTTAACCTGATTGCCTTCTTATTATTAGCCACCTTAGCATTTGGTTTTGCCCAAATATCACCATCCAATAGCCCTACACCACAAGGCAATGGCGAAATCAAAGGCACCATTATCGATTCGCTTAACAAAGAAAAATTAGAATTTGCCACCATTTCATTACTCAACCTCGCTACCGGAAAACCAGTAAATGGGGCGATGTCTGACGACAAAGGAAAATTTTTGCTCCGCAACATACAAGAAGGAAACTACAAACTTAGCATCGCATTTATCGGATACAATTCAAAGGTGTTGAACAACCTCAACATTACTGCTAATCAAAATAGCTTGCAACTGGGTAACATCGCCTTGACGCCGCTGATACAAGAAACCAAAGAAGTTATTGTTAAAGGTGAACGTGCCTTGATTGAAGAAAAAGTAGACAGAACCATTTACAATGCCGAAGCCGATCCAACCAATAAAGGGGCAGATGCCAGTGAGGTTTTGCGAAAAGCACCAATGCTTTCCGTTGATTTAGACGGAAACGTGGCCATGAGAGGAAGTGCCAATGTGAGGGTTTTAATCAATGGTAAACCTTCTACCATCACTGCCGGTAGCGTTGCCGATGCCTTGAAACAAATTCCTGGAGATCAAATCAAAAGTGTAGAAGTCATTACTTCGCCTTCTTCAAAATATGATGCAGAAGGTTCTGCTGGTATCATCAATATTGTGCTTAAAAAAAATAATTTAGAGGGCTATTCCTTAAATGTTGATGCCAGCACAGGTTATCGCATGTCGAGCTTGGGTTTAAACGGTGCCTACAGAAAAGGTAAAATGGGTTTTTCTTTAGGCGGACATGGCAGGGCGGTGTACAATGTACCGGGTAGTTTCGACAATACCCAACTTACCAGCAATACTAGCGGATTACAAACCCTCAACAAACAATCGGCCAATACGCAAAACCAACGTATCTTTGGTGCCTATACTTTGGGTTGGGATTATGATATAAACAAAAAAAATTATATCAATTCATCTGTGAAGTATTCCTTTAAAAACATCAATCTTGAACAAAACGAATTAAAAACCAGTACCTATCAACACAGTGAAACAAAAGATTCATTGCTCAATGAAAGCCTAAGAAATACATCAATGGAAGACATATCAAATACCATAGATGCCAGTATCAATTATACCCGCACATTTGATACCCCACAAAGAGAATTTAACTTGCTGACTTTGTATAGTCTTAACAATGGTTCAATTAACTTTATGAACACCACCACTGCACCTACGGTGAATAGATTAAAAAATATTAACAACAGTGAAAATGCCGAATTTACCCTTCAAGCCGATTTTCAAACGCCCATTGACAGCAACCAACTTTTTGAAATAGGGATTAAAAAAATTAGTCGTCAAGTGAGTAGCAACTACCAATACCTCTTTGCCCAAGGTTTAAATGAAGCCTTCATTCCTTCCAGCAATGCACAATTGAGTAATTCCTTTACCTATAACCAAGCTGTAAGCGCCGCATATTTTTCATATACCTTGAATTTTCTTCAAACCTATAGTTTAAAAATGGGCTCAAGGTACGAATACACAAGCATCGATGCTGTTTTTGGATCAAACAGTACTGTCAATATTCCCGATTACAACATTTTGGTGCCAAGTGTAAATATTTCTAAAAAATTAGGCAATGGCAACACCTTAAAAGCCTCCTATACCAGAAGAATTCAAAGACCTTCTTTACAATTTTTAAATCCAAATTTCAGAACCACTAATCCACTAAACATTAGCATTGGTAATCCAAGCTTAAGTCCTGAGTATACCAATAACTATGAACTTGCTTATAGTACTACCATCAAAAGCACCAATTTATCTATTGCCGCATTTGCTAGAAATACAGATAATGCTATCCAAAGTGTGAGAGACATCATCAACGATACCATCAGAACCACCTATCAAAATATAGGAAAAGAAGATGCGTATGGTTTTAATCTCTTTGCCAATGCACGTATATTTAAAAACAAATTTACCTTGAATGGCAGTTTAGATGTGTATTATGCCATGCTTACCAACAATGTAAGCAACCCGCTTTACAATGCCAGCAATGAAGGTTGGGTAGCGGCTTACCGTGCATCTGGCGCCTATAAATTACCCAAAGAGTGGAGTATACAATTGTTCGGATTTTATAGAGGAAGAAGTGTACAATTACAAGGATTTCAAGGTGGCTTCGGCATATATAGTTTAGGGCTTAAAAAAGAATTTAACAACAAAAAAGCAAGTCTAGGTTTTGGGGTTGACAACTTTTTTACGCCTTCCTTTTTCATGAAAAATGAAATAAAATCACCCGTCATTTCCCAA
>JBEAZU010000131.1:0-2829 GCA_041169945.1 Bacteroidota bacterium | reverse complement strand
ACATTTGAAATGGCAGAAGCAATATGGAGGAAATGCTCTAAGAATTTAGAGGCAACATCTTCATAGGCTGAATTGGATTTACTTAATTCCATGGCAATGCGCAACATATTCAATGAATACATCGCCATCCAACTGGTACCATCGGCTTGCTCTAATATCCCTCCGGTAGGCAAAGGTCTACTTCTATCAAACACCCCGATATTATCCAAACCTAAGAAACCACCTTCAAATATATTGTTACCAGAACTGTCTTTTCTATTTACCCACCAAGTAAAGTTAAGCATGAGTTTTTGAAATACCCTTTCTAAGAAATTGGTATCACATACGCCATAATTATCACGTTCAATTTCAAACACTCTCCAACACGCCCAAGCATGCACGGGAGGATTTACATCAGAAAAATGCCATTCATACGCAGGTATTTGTCCATTAGGATGCATATACCATTCGCGCAGCAATAAAATCAATTGACGTTTTGCAAAGTCAGGATCTATTAAAGCAATAGGAATACAGTGGAAAGCCAAATCCCAAGCCGCATACCAAGGATACTCCCATTTGTCGGGCATAGAAATAATTTCCATGTTATTCAAATGCATCCATTCATGGTTACGACCTTCGAGTCTTGAAGCAGGAGGCTTAGAATTGCCATCTCCTTTCAACCATTTTTCTACATCAAAATAGTAAAACTGTTTGGTCATCATCAAGCCTGCAAAAGCCTGACGTTGAATATTTTTCAATTCGGGATCCGTAACTTTCTTCGCTATTTCGTCATAAAATAAATCAGCTTGAGAAATACGTTGTAAAAAAACGTAATCATGTTTAGCCAATTTTACATCATCAAGTTTAGAGGCCAATCTTAACTTCACCACTTTGGTTTCGTTAGGCTCCAAGGTTAAGCTAAATCGAATCGCCGCTTTAGTGCCTTCTAATTTTGGATTAATGGCACTTTTTTTCTTGTTCACCACAAAATTATTGATCCCATCTTTCCAGAAACCTTTGGTAGGTTTGTGGCCATAGACCTTTTCGTGATTGGTTTCATTGTTACAAAAAAGCAAACCAGGTTTAGGTTTTCCTTCGTAATACAAATACATATTACTGGTTTCAGGATGCCAAGCCGACAATACGCCTTCTTTCTCCACCGTGATTTCTGGTTTTGGATAGCCAGGATAATACGCCCAATAGTTTCTAAACCAAAGGGTTGGCATTAAATGTATTTTAGCCGTTTCGGGTCCTCTATTGATGACCGTGATGCGGATATAGATATCGTCGGGTTCATCTTTGGCATATTCTGTAATGACATCAAAATAGCGATCTTCATCGAAAACACCGGTATCAAGTAAGTTATAAGTAGGATCAGCCTTGGTTCTTTTGGCATTTTCGTCTACAATTTTCACATAAGGAAACTCATTTTGAGGATACTTATACAAAGATTTCATATAGGAATGTGTAGGAGTACTGTCGAGATAATAGTACAACTCCTTTACATCTTCCCCATGGGTACCTTGGTTACCCGTAAGGCCAAAAAGTCTTTCTTTGATAATAGAATCTTTCTCATTCCACATAGAAAGGCCAAAACACAAATATTGTTTACGATCAGAAATCCCATGGATACCATCTTCCCCCCATCGGTAGGCACGACTACGTGCATCGTCATGAGAAAAATATTCCCAAGCAGCGCCGTCAGTACTATAATCTTCTCTAACGGTTCCCCATTGGCGTTCGGTTACATACGGCCCCCAGTTTTTCCAATCTCCACTTGAACGTTTGGTTACCCTGTCTTTTTCTGGATTATACATTTGTTTCTGTTTTGTATTTTGGTTTCAAAAAAAAATAAAAAAGCTATTTGTTTATAATTAAGGATTTCAAATTACTGAAATTATATGATTTCATCATTATATTAGGCAATTCCTTTTTTAATTTCTTTTAATATCGCTTCTCCTCCAGCCGAAAGCACTGCTTCAGCAAGCAATTTTCCTACTTGTTCAGCCTCCTGTAAGCCACCTGTGAGCGATTTTCTCACAATTTGACGGCCATCTAAACTCACGATGCCACCTTCTATGGTAAGCACATCCCCTTCAATAGCAGCCATGGCAAAGGAAGGAATACTACAACCACCTTCTAAGCGATTTAAATAAGCACGTTCGGCTTGCATCGCCGTAAAAGTGATGGCATCATTGGTGGCTTTTACCACCAAGTCTTTGATATCCTTTGGAAGATGCACAGACGCTTCTACCGCCACCGTTCCTTGACCCACTGGTGGTGTAAACTCTTCAATATTAAGGTTTTGAACAATATATTGATCTAATTCCATGCGATGCACCCCCGCATAAGCGAGTAAAATAGCATCACAATCGCCTTGTTCAAGTTTACGCATACGGGTTTGTAAATTACCACGCATGTCTACCGTTTTGATATGAGGATAATAATGTTTCAACAAGGCATTTCTTCGGGTAGAAGAAGTACCGATTACAAAAGTATCTTTGTCGTTTAATTGCAAAGCAGGATTTAAACTCACCAACACATCGTTTGATTTTTCTCTTTTGGTGAAGGCAATAATTTCTAAATCAATAGGCAAAGAAGAAGGCAAATCTTTGGCTGAATGCACGGCAATATCAATACTGCCATGACGCAAAGCCTCTTCTAATTCTTCCGTAAAAACACCCTTGCTGCCAATTTTAGAAAGCGTCACCTCCAATATTTTATCCCCTTTGGTTTCAATGGTGATGATTTCAGATGCCAAGCCATATTGTTTCAATAAATCTTGAATATGATAAGCTTGCCATAAAGCTAATTTACTTGACCTTGTTCCTATTTTAATCATTTTCTAGT
>JBEAZU010000130.1:0-9044 GCA_041169945.1 Bacteroidota bacterium | reverse complement strand
CGTATTTGAATTTCTTAACAGCGGCGATGGCTAAATTTGGTAAAGATATAAATGCTCCAACCAATGTTATAGCATTTGCAACTGGAGAAAATTTGGCCTATGTAGTTTCAATCTCTTTAGGTTCTGTATTCTTTGGTGCAATGACTTATATAGGAAATGGACCTAATTTAATGGTGAAGTCTATCGCAGAACATTTAGGTGTTACTATGCCTAGTTTTATTGCCTATATCACTAAATATGCATTGGTTTATTTATTGCCAGTACTTTGTGTTGTATATTTTGTGATGAAGGTTGTTGGATAGCAAACAAAAAAAAGAGTCAACCTTTCGGTATGACTCTTTTTTTATATAGTTTAAACCCTTAATAAAAACTATACAGTATGTGTAGAGATTGATTTCTCTTTGAATTTTTTGATTTGACTTTGTAATGCATCAGATGCTTCATCTGCAGCAGCTTCGAAAGTTTTAGATTGAACTTTTACGAATAAAGAATTTCCTGGAACATTTACTTTTATCTCAACAACTTTATTGTCAACCTTTTCTCCTTTTTCAAGTCTCAAGAAAACTTCTCCATCAGTGATTCGGTCATAAAAAGTATGTAGTTTGTCCACTTTTTTTTGAATATAGTCTAATAATTTTTGATCTGCATCGAAGTGGATAGAATGGATTTGTAATTTCATGACCTTATTATTTAAAATTTAACAATTGATTTAATCCAACATTAAGCTTTTGGATGAGCCTGCTCGAAAATAGCTTTTAATTTATCAAGAGAATTATGCGTGTACACTTGTGTTGCGGCTAAACTTGTATGACCTAAAAGATCTTTTATGGCATTTAAGTCGGCACCTTTATTTAACAAATGTGTAGCAAAAGTATGTCTCAATACGTGAGGGCTTCTTTTTTCTTGCTTAGTAATTAGCCCTAAATAATGTATTACTTTTCTGTAAACAAACATAGGATAGAGCTGATTCCCTGTGTCTGTAACGAACAAGCATGAATTGAGGTTGTCTGAAAAATGAAGTTTTTTTGAATTAATATATAAATTTGTGATTTTCAATAAGGTGTGATGTATTGGAATGATTCGTTCTTTGTTTCCTTTTCCTAAAACTCTAATTGTTTTTTCGAATAGATTTATACTGCTTTCGGTTAGGCCTATTAATTCGGCTAGTCTTATGCCTGTACCATAAAGGATTTCTAGCATAAATTTATCTCTAAGCCCAAAGAAATCATCAGTAAAGATATCTAAATCTAATAAACTTGTAATACTTGCTTCTTCAACAAAAACAGGTAATTGTTTTTTAGTTTTAAGACTTTTGATTTTGAGCATTGGGTTTTGTGTGCATGCTCCTCTTGAAAGTAAAAATTTATAAAATGACCTCAAACAAGCAATTTTTCTGTTGATCGATCTTGCTTTAAGTTCATCTTGTGATAATTCCATAATCCAAGTTCTTATGATTTGATAATCACAATTTTCTGGAGGTTTAGCATTGTAGTTTATACCCAAAAAATCATTGAACTGAGTCAAGTCATTGGTGTATGAAGTAATAGTATGTTTACTACTTCTTTTTTCGAATGCTAAATATTTAAGGAATGAATCGATCATAAACTAAAAAAGGTTAGACTGTAAGTCTAACCCTATTTTATAATACTAAATCTAATTCAGATTATTGTCTGAATTGACCGTATGTTGTTTCTTTGTATATAGCTCTTAAAACTTGAGTTCTTCTAGCAACAGAAGGCTTCATGAAAGCAGTTCTAGCTCTTAATTCTTTTAAAACACGTGTACGTTCGAATTTCTTTTTGAAACGTTTTAACGCTTTGTCTACAGACTCGTTTTCTTTAATGTTAATGATTATCATATTATCTTACACCTCTATTCTTGTGAATGAAAGTACAAATCTAGGAATTTAATTTACAACTGCAAACATATTTAGAGAAACAAGCTAAAATATTTTGAATATATTTTTGGTTTGGATTTCTTTTCCACTAAACCAAGTAATTAATTTTATTTTTGATTCAAATTCTCCAAATTTAGGCATTCAAATCCATCAAAAAATAATATCGATACCCAATGTCACGCAAGGTTTGTTATATCGTTTCTAATATCGACAAAGCCTTGGCTTTTGAATGGATTGCCAAGGCTTTAGATAAAGATAAAATAACATTGCATTTTATCTTGCTCAATCCGCAAGATTCTGTTTTAGAACGCTACCTTATTTCTTTAAATATCGCAGTGACGCGTATTACTTACCATTCTAAATTTGACATGCCCCTGGCTATATGGAAGATTTTTTGGTATTTAATAAGTCATAAAATTCATGTGGTCCATTGTCATTTATTTGATGCCTGTATGTCAGGAATGACGGCTGCTTGGTTAGCACGAACCCCAAAGCGGATTTATACCCGTCATTATTCTACCAACCATCACGATTATTACCCTAAAGCTGTTAAATACGATCAATACATCAATCGTTTAGCGACTGATATTATAGCCATTTCAGAAAATGTTAAAAAAGTATTGGTGGACGTGGAAGGTGTAAGTGCTACCAAAATTCATGTCGTACACCATGGCTTTTCTTTGGACGAATTTGATACTGTTTCTCCTGAACTACAATTGGCGATGAAAATCAAATACGGACTTCATGATCAATATCCGGTGGTTGGGGTAATTTCAAGGTATGTAGAATTGAAAGGGTTGAAGTATATTATTCCTGCTTTTGAATTGATTAAACAAAAATACCCTAATGCGTTTTTGTTGATGGCCAATTGTAATGGCGATTATAAAACGGTGGTCCATGCTTTGTTGCAAAAACATTTGGACAAGGATAGTTATGTTGAAATTGCTTTTGAAAATGATTTGCCCACTTTATATAGTTTAATGGATGTATTTGTACACGTTCCTATTAATGATACCATTGAAGCATTCGGACAAACCTATATTGAGGCTTTGGCTGCCAGTGTTCCTTCGGTATTTACCCTGTCGGGTGTGGCCACTGAATTTATTGAACATCAAAAAAATGCCTTAGTGGTCGATTATAAAAATACGGAACAAATAGCTGCTGCCATTGATCAGATTTTAAGTGATGAGGCATTACGAAAGCAATTGATTTTGAATGGGAAAAATAGTATCCAAGAAAAATTTTCATTACCGCTTTATATTGAAAAATTAACCCAATTGTATGTCTAAAACGCCTTTTTTTTCTATCATTATCGCTACCTACAACAGGGCAAGTTTAATTGAAAAAACAATTCAATCTGTGCTTTCACAGGAATTTGGTGATTTTGAATTGCTTATTGTGGATGATGGCAGTACTGATGATACCGCAGCAGTTGTAAAACCATATTTGTCAGACAAGGTGATGTATTTTGCTAAGCCTAATGGAGAGCGTGGGGCTGCCCGAAATTATGGCATAAACAAGGCCAAAGGTGTTTTTCTGACTTTTATTGATTCTGATGACCTCATGTACCCTCATCATCTACATGAAGCACATCAATTTCTAAGTAACAACCTTGAGGTGGTGTTTTATGGGCAGGGTTATGAAACCAAAAATCAAAGTGGACAACTTTTAATTGCGCATAAGGAGGTTTTGAATCCCAACCAGGCTTTGTTACAAGGTAATTTTTTAAGTTGTATTGGTGTTTTTGTAAAACGTGAAAATTATATAAACGAAGGGTTTTCTTTTTCTGAAAACAGGGCCTTTTCTGGCTCGGAAGATTGGGCTTGTTGGCTTCAAATTGCCGCTCGCCATCGTTTGTGTTATCAAAATGTGGTAACGGCTTGTATGATTGAGCATGATACAAGGAGTGTTTTGCATTTTAAAGAAGCTCAATTATTAGATAGATGTAACTTGTTAGTCTCCATTCTTCAAGGTGACAAGGTTTTTAAAACTGTTTTTGGCGAAAAAGTGATTCGTCATATTTATGCGCACATGTTGTCCTATGGGGCATTGCATTTGGCTTTGTCTCGTCAGAAAAAAGCAGCACTGTCATGGTATTGGAAAGCCATCAACATCAACTTCCAAGAATTGTTTTCAAGACGTTTTTTAGCTACCGTCAAAATTTTGGTTTTTCAATAAGTGTGGCGTATTGTTTCAGCGTGTAAGTATTTGGTATTTTATGTTTTGTTAGGGTAGCTAGGAAACTGTTTTACAGTTTGATATATGGACTTTTTACTTTTATTGCTATCAATGCAATCATATTTGAAAGGCCACTCTTGCTCTCTTGCATTTATACAATAGTGTTCGGTATTTTTTATCTAGTTTTCATTTCTCTCCCAAAAAGTATCTCAAACCATTATCGTGTCCTATTATTATCCATAATTTCTGCTTTTCGAACGTTAATTCAAAATTCAATGGTAAAAAGCCCTCTCCCAAACCCAGCGCTACGCTCGTAACTTTCGCACTCTCGTGCTCGCTTATAAAGGAGAAGGGCTTTAGAACCTGATGAAATCACCATTACTTTTTGAAGCCGAGTAAGTTTTCTATGAATGAATCACAAATTGATGATTAATGGACAGCTTCCTCTCCTTTGGAGAAGGGCTTTAGATCCCGATGAAATCACCCATATTTTTTGAAGCCGAGTAAGTTTTCTATGTATTAATCACAAATTGATGATTAATGGACAACTCCCTCTCCAAAGGATAAGGGCTTTAGATCCCTATGAAATCACCCTTGATTTTTGAAGCCGAGTAAGTTTTCTATGAATGAATCACAAATTGATGATTAATGGACAACTCCCTCTCCTTTGGATAAGGGCTTTAGATCCCGATGAAATCACCCTTGATTTTTGAAGCCGAGTAGGTTTTCTATGAATGAATCACAAATTGATGATTAATGGACAACTTCCTTTCCTTTGGAGAGGGTTGGGGTGAGGCTTTTGAACTACTTTTATAGCCCTGCTATTCGAATGTTAATTCAATTCAATTCAAAATTTAAAATTCAAAATTCAAAATTTAAGACATATTGCGTTTTGTTTACACACGTTTTGTGGCATAAAGGTGTTAGGGTCATTTTCAGGTAATAATGTATTGTTAAACATAGGCATTGTAATTTTTTAAAGCCAAAAGAGGTTGTCTTTTTTACGCTCGTGTGCCGTAGGCGTTTCATCGCCATAACCTATAATAAGGGCTATGTGAACCTGTTCTTCTTTGGGTATGCCGAGTTTGGCGTACGCTTTGGTTTTCATGATGAATTTAGCAAAACCAACAGGACAACTTGCTAAACCCAATGATTTCGCCGCCAACATTATATTTTGTGCACACATGCCAATATCTAAACCTGCCCATTCATTTTTTTTAGGCGCAGTAATGAAAATGACAATGGGGGCAGTATGAAATACCGGGTCTTCGGTTTTGAAAAAATCTAAACCATGCGACAAGGCGGAAATACTAGAAGCAATGGTTTTAATACTTCTAAATATGCCCATTTGTCTATAGTGTTTCAGTGCTGATTTAGAGATTTCTTTAGAAAAATATTGTATGTCATCTTGTTTGGTAGCTATGTAAAATTTCCACGGCTGTTTATTCATTGCCGAAGGGGCCATTCTCCCTGCATCAATCAATTGCTCAATTGTTTTTTTATCAAGGGCTTTGGCTTTGTATTTTCTTACCGCTCTTCTATCGTAAATGTTTTTAAAAATGTCGTTCATGTTAATCTTATTGTGCTCAAAATTAACACTTCCGAACTACTTAAAAGAGTGTGGAATGTCAGATTTTAAAATGATTATTGTTATTAAATATTTGATAATCAATTAATTTACAATACTATTCTGATAGCTTGTCCACTACTTAAATCAAGCGTAAGTAATACTTTGTCTCCATCATTGACCTTTATCGCACAGGTATTGGGGCCCACGGTGCCTTGATTGTTTGCTTTTAAAACAAAATCAGTGGTCCCATTGGGAACAATAAAGGTAAAGGTTTGGCCTTTGTTGGTAAGGGTGTAACGGTCTAATAATAGGGTAGTGCCTTGGTATAAGGTAATGATGTCTCCATCTTCAGAGCCATTATCCCATAATGTAAATTGTACGGTAGAGCTACTGACTGGAATTGTTTTTTTTACGGTATAATTACCGGTTGTCACCACAGTGCATTTGCCTTCCAGTTTTACTTGTGCAGTTTTACTTGGATTGCCTTGAAGGTTTTCGGTATGAAAAGTGAGGATGCAATTGTCAAAGTTGTTGGCTTCTGTACTGTTGGCAAAGGTAAATTTAAATTTGAACGTGATTTTTTTGGTGCTGGTATTAATGGAAGATAAGGAATCGGCACCAAGCATCAAAAAGGATGGATAATCAACATTGGTCATGCTACCATTTGAAGCATTGTAAAATTTGGGTGTTAATACCAATTTTGTTAAACATTTTGCATCACCACTGTAACTAAAAGTAATCGAATATATTGCTGTAAGTGGCTCCCCTGTACAAGAAGGGTCAATGATTCGGGTGTCAACAGCATTGGATATGTTGAAATCTTTGCAGGCACTTTCAACTACTAACATGTCAACCGACTTGTTTAAACATGCCTGTAATAATAATGCGGTGCCGATGAATAGTATTGACAATTGTTTTTTCATGTCGATGTTATTTCAAGTCAATTTGAATCGTACCACTTGCATTGAGGGTCGATTCGAGTACAATCGTTTGTGTTTTCTTTCCGTCAAACAGGCTCACGGCGGCAGTATTAGGCGAATAAATTCCAAGGTTATGGGCATGTAAAACCAGGTAATTGGTACCTGCTTGTAATTTTACACGTATTTCCTTGTGCTCTTTTTCAAGGGTATAATTTTGTAAAATCCATTTGCCATTGAGGTTTAGTGATATAATGTCTCCATCTATCATTTGATGATCCCACACTTTAATGACCACGTCCGTATTTTTAACTGCAATTTTCTTGGTCACACTCACGGTTCTTCCATCAACGGATGTTGGAATAGTGGGCGTTTTGGGTGGTTTTATTTTTATTGTTGTTTTTTCTTTTGGCTTTTTCTCTTCTTTGGTTTTTTGACTTGCTTGTGGAGGGCTTGTTACTTTAGGAGGATTCTTATTAATGACAACTGTTTCTACTTTGGGAGCTACTTTTGGCTTGATTACCGCTTTGTCTTTGTGGAAGAAATGAATGCCATATTTGAGGGTGAGTCCAATATAGGTCCCCATAGAGGTAATTTGATCCTCTTCAATTGGGGTGCCATTTTTACTTACACTGTAATTGCCTTTCATCATGGCACTTTGTCCAATATTGTATTTCAAGCCTACACTCAACACATTGTCATTGGCAAGTGTGCCTTCAAATCCTATTTCCCCATAAATAGAGGTGTTGTTGAAATAGGAATTTTGCATCGACAAACTTTCTTGACCTGCAATGTATTCACTGGTTTTTCCTGCTTTGGTGGCTCCTTTCAGCCAATTGAGGCTGTATCCTCCAGAGATATACATTCTTAATGTGGCATTAATGGGTTGAAAGTATTGCATGGCACCAAATGTATTTAAATACGCATTTTTGGAGGTAATATCATTCAAAAAACCATTGTTTCTGCTGGCGAATTGCTCGTCTCTAAAAGCTAAATATTCAAAATGTTGTCCAACACCTCCTTCAAATCCTATACGATTCCATAAACGGTATTGCATAGCAAAACTCAAGGCGGTGTGGTTGTTGAAAAACCTGTTGCTTAATGTGTTTTTATGGTCTTGGTATTGGGTGACAGGGATGCCAAAATCACTTGAAATATTAAAATAGGCATCTCTCTGCGCGGAAGCAATGTTGATTTTAAATAATAAAATGAAAATAGGGAGTGTGAGGTGTTTGAATTTTCTCATTATTTTTGAGATAAATCTTTAGTTTTCACAAATATAATATTCTACGACTTAAAAAAAACTAGTTTTATATGAAGAAGTAGGCTTAAACTAAAATTATCTTTTTTATCTTTGGACTTTACCGCTCAATTATGAACATAGATTTCGATAAACAAGGAGGCTTAGTACCTGCCGTAATACAAGATTATTTAACCAACAAAGTATTGATGGTGGGTTATATGAATCAGGAAGCTTTGGATAAAACCTTACAAGAAGGTCGTGTAACCTTTTTTAGCCGTACCAAAGGTCGTTTGTGGACGAAAGGGGAAACGTCTAATCATTTTTTAATTGTAAAAGAACATTTCTTAGATTGTGACCGTGATACTTTGTTGTTCAAAGTGGAACCTATGGGCCCCACTTGTCATACCGGGGCGGATACTTGTTTTAATGAAAGCAATAAAGAAAGCAAAACTTTATTCATCGATCATTTACGTGCTGTGATTAAAGACCGTAAATTAAATCCGGATGATAAATCCTATACCACTTCTTTGTTCAAAAAAGGCATCAATAAAATTGCCCAAAAAGTAGGGGAGGAAGCTGTTGAAATTGTGATTGAAGCCAAAGACAATAACAAAGCGTTGTTTATGGGAGAAGCGGCTGATTTGCTTTTCCATTACCTCATATTAATTGAAGCCAAAGGCTATGCATTAGATGAAGTGATGGAAGTACTTGAAACCCGACACCGCAAATAAGTGTTGACGAATGCATGAAGAATGGTGTACTACTCCATAATAGTATTCAAGATACGAATTAAGTACGCTTTATTTCAAATAGGAATCTTTCCAAAATCCAAGCATTAATGACCAAAGGCTATTGCACCCATAAAAGTATTGCTGCATTTTTATTGTTATTAATTTTCTTTGGAAATTTCACGAAGCTATCGGCTCAAACGCAGGATAAAACTATAGAATCCAAAGGGGTAACGGTATTGACGATTAAAGATTATCTCAAAAAATTAGGACAAGATCCTAATTTTCAATTTTCTCAAATTGGCTTTTCTTTGAAATCTATTGCCTCAGGTAAAACCTTGGTGGATGTAAATGCAGGTAAATCCTTAATGATCGCCTCCAATACCAAACTGGTTACTACTGCGGCTGCTTTAGAGATTTTAGGCGAAGACTTTACTTTTAAAACTACCGTCGAATACAGTGGGAAAATTGATGCAAATGGCACCTTAAACGGTGATTTGATTTTGCAGGG
>JBEAZU010000129.1:0-10617 GCA_041169945.1 Bacteroidota bacterium | reverse complement strand
GCAAACTCATCAAACCCAGTATAAAAATAACCAGGATAGACATTTGCCCCCAAATGGGATATTTCACAAAAAACTCAACAATTTTTCTCATATATGTATTTAATGAACCTTAGGATGCCCTCTCGGAAATTAGGCAATGACATAGCTCATTGTTTGAAACTTTATTCATTTAGAAAATACCATGTAGGTACATGTAGCTGAACAAGGCTACGATTTAATTTTTAACCATCACCTCATTTCCGGAAACAGCATTCACTAAACTTTCATTCACCACCATTTCTCCTACGCTTAAACCAGAAAACAAAAAGGTATCATTGTTTAATTTATGAATGCTGACGGTTTTTAACACCAATTTACCATTGTTCACTACAAACACTTTATCGTTATTAATCAAGGCCTTACGACTCAAGACCATTACTTGATGCAACATACTGGTTTTAAAAGTGGCACTTAAATACAAGCCTTCTAATAAACGATTTTCTTTACTAGGCAACACCTTTACAAATACATTTACTGATTGAGAATTGGCATCTACAAAATCACTGATACGCGTTACAATACCCTCCCAATGCATTTTTTTATCTTGCGTATACAAACTTACCGACATGCCTTTTTTCACCCATGCAATCATGTCGGCTTTGACCGGAATTTCAGCTTCCATTTCATCGGTTCTAATTATTCTACCAATGGGGGTACCGGCAGTAACGACAGTACCCGCTTCCACTTTTAAATCGGCAATACTTCCTGCATACGGTGCCACAAAACTAAATTTTGCCAGTTTTTCTTCTGCCGATTTAATGGCATAATAGGTGCTTAATAATTTACGACTTGTCACAAAGGCTTTTTCTTTTTTTGATTGAGGTGCCGGCATGGCCGATAGCGGTTTGTTTACATCAAGTTGTTGCCAATAAGCATCCCAAGCTTGAAATGAATCGGGATAATCGAGTTTAAAATCTGACATGGCAGCAGCCACTAAATGCATAAAATCACTTTTCTGGGCTTGCAAGCTCCATTTGGCATCCATGTTTTCGATGCTAAAAAGTAAATCGTTTTTAGCAAACTGGCTGGCTTTTTTCAAGGCAATTTTCCCCTCATTTAATCGACCTGTAGCTTCCGCCACCAAAAGAATAGATTGCGCACTACTCACTTTCCCAAAAGCCAACAATGTAGTCGGCATCGTTTCGTATTTTACCGGAATAGCCTCCACATACCTGCGCGTTGGCACATCGATGGCTTTGGGTTTTGATTCTTTAAACTTACTCAAAACCATCATGGCCACAATACCTATGGCAATAACGACTACAGGCATTAAGACCAAAAACTTCCCTTTATATTTTTCTATGAATGACATCTTAATTGAAATATGAAGCAAGGTAAAAAAAAAACACGAATGCTCGCTTATAAGTACTTAAAATGAAAAGGCTAAGGCATTATAAAAAATGCTTGTAAAAACCTCTTTCAATAGACAGACTCGGGGCTAAATTACTTTTCGTTTTTTAAATACATAATAAATAAACCCGCATAACCCTACCATCGACAGCACCGTGACCGGATAGCCATATTTCCAATGCAATTCGGGCATAAACTCAAAATTCATTCCGTATAGGCCTACAATAAAAGTCAAGGGTAAAAAAAACATCGACACAATGGTCAATAATTTCATGGTATCGTTATTTTTCTGAGAAGAAACAGACAAGTAAGTGTGCATTAAGTTATGCGCATCTTCCAAGGCTTCATCATATTCTAAGATTAATTTAGACAATAAATCTTGCACATACCTTAATTCAGATTTACCCTTTTTGGATGTTTGAAACTGGTTGATTACCTCTTGTGAGAGCATAAGCAGCTTTTTGCTAATCCTTGTTTCTGTTTTTTGATAATATAAATTTTCTAAAGAAATCTTATGCAAATCTTCCAAAAAGATAATATCCTCAATTTTATTCATTTGCTGCGATTGCCACTCTGCAGGCGCTTTGAAAGTTTTAAAAATTTGCAAAAACAAAGTCGTCATCAACTCCACCACCTTCAACTCTTTGACTTCAGTATTGTATTTTGCACGTACCGTTTCTAAAAAAGGGAAGTCTACCCGATGAATGGTAACCAATAAATGCTCATTGTAAAAGAATGCCACTTTATCTGACAAAGCCTGCACGGTAGTCACATTTTGATGTTGTTTGGCAGAATAAGCCCTTAATATAATAAAGTTATAATCACCATGTTGCTCAATTTTAGGCAAATGTCCCGATTCAAGACAAGTCAAGACCGTAAAATAATCAAGTTGATGTTGACTGGCCACCGCTTCCAAATCTTCTTTTTGAGGCGCCTTATAATCAAGCCAAAGAAAATCAGGAAATTGGGTTTGGGTTAAGGAAAAGGACATAAACAGCGAATTTAAGTGTTATAAGCGCTTCAGATAACAACAATTATCCTGCAATAGCAAACTGATGCCATTGTCATCAAAAGGCAATACAACAAATTTAAACCCTTTTTCAAACATTAAACTATTTTCGCCTAAAAGATCCAGGGCAAACACATTAAAATAATTGAATAAATTGAGAACATAGCCTTATATATCCCTGAAAATTCGCCAAATCCGTATCATCTGCGTGCCATATATTTATGCTTTAAAAGAATAAATAAATGGCACGCAGATGATGCGGATAAACGCTGATGATACCTCTTTGTTCCTGCTATTCATTCAAATAAAACCACCATTTAAATGCGTTTGCCCTGCTAAAAGATCAGTTTAGATGTCGATTATGATTCCATGGCAAAGCTTAGTATCGTAACTATTTTTTATCATACAAATTTAACAAAGCAGGAAGCAATTTTGATTCGGGAATATAGGGAATACAGAAAGTTTTGGTCGTTAAATGATCCTCTACATATTGAATAATAGGAATTTCAGCCGAAGCTTTTTTTCTCAAAACAGGATCCTTTAAATGAGCTAATGCTGCAAATGATTGATTAATCACCCAGGCAAATGGCACAATACCAGCCCGCTGAAGGTCATTTTGAAGAGCTTCCGCTTCACGCATTGGGGTAGTTTCAGGAAGAGAGATTAATAAAATCTTAGCAAAATCAACCTCTTGTAAAGCCATTAATGGGGTCATAATTTTACCATGATTAAATGCGGTATTTTTCATCACTTCACGATGATAACTACCGGTGGTATCAAGCAACAACAACGTGTGTCCGGTGGGTGCGGTATCGATGACGACAAACTGACGCTTGGCACGTTGAATTGCTTTTGAGAAGGCATGAAATACCGCCACCTCTTCTGTACATGGCGATTTCAAATCTTCTAACAGTAATTTTTTCGCTTCTTCGTCTAGATCCCCGCCTTTTTGAGCAACAATTTTTTCGATGTATGCTGAAGTTTCAAATTTGGGATCAATTCTTTCTACAGTCAAGGTTGGTGGCTGTACTTCTAATTGGTTAATAAAGTCTTTGATATGTGCCGCGGGATCGGTGGTCGTTAACAATACCTGATGGCCCCGTTTGGCCAACATCGTCGCAATAGAGGCTGCCACAATTGTTTTGCCGACACCACCTTTACCCATGGTCATAATTAAACCACTTGATTTATTGTTTTCAAGCGAATCAACGAGCGCCGACAAATTGGCTAAGGAAACATTAACCGTACCTATGGAAGCTAAGGCTAGATCTATTAATTCATGTTGTAAGTCTTTTTGAAACAATGACCTTAATTTTTCTAAACCCAATAATTGGTATGGTAATAAAGGATAGAAAGTCTTTTCTAAAGTTTGTAAAGCAAGAGGCAAATCAGTCAATTCATTTTTAGAAAGCAATTCAATGCGCTTCGCTACAGGATCTAATTGGTCAAGTGCATTGAAAACACCATTGATTAGCAATTTTTGATTGTTCATCCCTAAAGCTACGAGTTCGAGACTCGTCTTGGCTGCTTCTTTTAAAGCTGATTTTTCGGCTCTAGACACTAAATAAAAGGTTGTTTTAAGTGCATCTCTTAAAGTATTCACTACCTTTTTATATCGTTCTTTGCTACTTTTCAAGGCAGAAGAAGGACCGATACAAGAGGCACCTTTGGCATTTGTTTCTAAAAAATTATCCCAAGCAGCTGGTAATTCTAAAAGTCTTAAAGTATGCCCGGTAGGAGCCGTATCAAAAATCACCACATGGTAAGGTATTTCATTGGCTTCTCCAGTAATAAACCTTGAGAATTCATCAAATGAAGCTATTTCAGTAGTACAAGCGCCGGAAAGTTCTTCTTTTACCTTCTCAATTTCCGAGGTCGATACTATTCCTGTAAGTGAATCTACCACACGATTACGGTATTCTTCAGCAGACATTTCAGCATCAATATTAATGGTATACAAGTTTGGTAAATCTTGATGAGGCTGTATAAACCCTTCAACCTTTGTAGCTAAAACATCCCCTAAATTAGACGCAGGGTCTGTACTAATTAGCAACACCTTTTTTCCTTCATCGGCCAATTTGATAGCGGTAGCACAAGCCAAAGAGGTTTTCCCTACTCCGCCTTTGCCTGTGAAAAATAAAAATGAGGTATCGTTGTCTTTCATAATTTATTTTTTTTTGAAAGGTAATCGAAACAAATACCATAAACAATGATATAAATTAGCTAAAATGGACATTAATGACATAAAAACACGAAAGAAACTATTCTCAAAAGCATGCTATAAAAACAAGGCAGTGCCAAACGTATTTAAATAATCAGACTTTAAATTCAATGTAAAAGGCCTCCTCCCATATCCTTTTCCAAAGGAGACGGGCTTTAAATCACGATGAAATCATAATTATTTTTTTGAAAACGAGTAGGCTTTCTATGAATTAAACACAAATTTATGATTAATGGACAGCTCCCTCTCCTTTATAAAGAGCACGAGCGTGCGAATTTACGATCGTAGCGCTGGGTTGGGAGGAGGCTTTTGAGCTATTTTTTTTTAATGCGTTGGCCCTGAAAAACAAGGCAAGACTCTATTGAATATCATTTGAATGTTTTACTTTTGTGATAAGTATGAATGCAATAAAAGAAACAAATTTCAAATTCGCTGGCCAAACAGATTTCTATCGTGGCAAAGTGCGTGATGTTTATCATTTTGCTGATAAACTGGTGGTTGTAGCAAGTGATCGTATTTCGGCTTTTGATGTCGTATTGCCTAAACCAATACCCTATAAAGGTCAAGTATTGAATCAAATTGCGTACAAAAACTTGGAAGCCACCAAAGATATTGTACCCAATTGGGTGAGTGCTTCGCCAGATCCCAATGTAACAGTTGGTTTAAAATGTGATCCATTTAAAGTAGAAATGGTCATTAGAGGCTATTTGGCCGGACATGCCGCACGTGAATATGCCTTAGGAAAACGAGTGATTTGTGGCGTAAGCTTACCAGAAGGTTTACGTGAAAACGACAAATTACCAAGCCCAATCATTACCCCTACCACCAAAGCAGACGCAGGACATGATGAAGATATTTCTAGAGAAGAAATACTAAAACAAGGCATCATCTCCGAATCAGATTATATACAACTAGAAAAATATACCCAAGCATTATTTGCCAGAGGCACCGAAATGGTGGCTGCACAAGGCCTCATATTGGTTGATACCAAATATGAATTCGGAAAATTAGACGGAAAAATCTACTTAATTGATGAAATTCATACCCCCGATTCTTCTCGTTATTTTTATGCGGAGGGCTACCAAGCACGCCAAGACAAAGGTGAGAAACAAAAACAACTGTCGAAAGAATTTGTAAGACAATGGTTAATTGAAAATGGCTTTCAAGGTAAAGAAGGACAAACCATTCCAGAAATGACAAACGAAATTGTTAACGACATTACAGACAGGTATATAGAACTTTACGAAAAAGTGACAGGCGAAAAATTTGTCAAAGCAATAAATACTAATATCGCCGAAAGAATAGAAAAAAACGTTAATGCTTTTCTTTAAAGGCTTTTAATCATATTATTGTAAACATTTTGCTTAGAGGCATATACCTCTTCCGTATTTAAACCACTATTAGAATGAAATATTCTGTAAATAAACACGATAAGTATAATCTTATTCAATTAGAAGAAGATAAACTTGATTCATTATTAGCACCCGTTTTAAAAACGCAGCTGGTAACATTTAATGCAGAAGGTGTTAAAAACATTATTCTTGATTTATCTAAAGTAAAATATGTTGATTCATCAGGACTAAGTGCTATTTTGGTTGCTAACAGACTTTGTAAAAATGACCATGGAATTTTGGTGATTACAGGAACCAATGAGCACGTGAACAAATTGATTAAAATTTCACAATTAGACCATGTCTTAAATATCCTCCCAACCAACTCGGAAGCTATTGATGCGGTCTTTCTAAATGAAATTGAACGTTCGTTAGAAATCCAAGAAGACGACGAAGACTAATTTATAAAGTGGCTATAACACTCCAAATATTAGGTTCAAGTTCAGCCACTCCGGTTTATAATAGACACCATAGTGCCCAATACTTACACATCGAAAAAGAGCATTTCTTAATTGATTGTGGCGAAGGTACGCAAATGCAAATGAAGCATTATGGTGTCAAATTACTTAAAATAAACCATATTTTTATCAGCCATTTGCACGGCGACCATTACCTTGGTTTAATAGGCCTAATTTCCACCATACATTTAAACGGAAGAAAAGAAAAACTGCATATTTATGGGCCTTATGGGCTTATGGAAATCATCACAGTGCAATTAAAATACTCCGAAACTTGTTTAAATTACCCTATTACTTTTCACGAAATTAATCCTTCCCAATCAGCCATTATTTTTGAAAACAACGACCTCAGCGTAAGCACAGTGCCATTGCAGCATCGCATTGCGTGTACGGGATTTATTTTCAGAGAAAAACCTAAAAAATTACGCGTCAACAAAGCCATATTACCGAAGGGATTGTTATTACAAGAAATTGCTGATTTAAAAAAAGGACTGGATATTTATAATGCTGAAGGAGAAGTGTTATACAAAAACGAAGACTACACTTTACCAGCCCGTACACATCACAGCTATGCCTATATTTCAGACACCATTTTTGATATAAACATTGTTCCTTTTCTCGAAAACATTGACTTATTGTACCACGAAGCTACCTTTTTAAGCGATTTAGAAGAAAGGGCTAAAATGACTTTCCATTCCACCGCATACCAAGCAGCAAGTATTGCCAGTTTAGCACAAACAAAAAAATTACTCATTGGGCATTTCTCTTCTCGTTATAAAGTACTAGAACCACTGCTAGAAGAAGCCAAAACAAAGTTCAGCAATACAGAATTAGCCGTAGAAGGTTTAATTTTCAATTTAGGGGATTAAAGAATTTTGTGTTCAAAAATCAAATTATGATTTTATGTCAGACATACACTTAAAAAAAACACATCAACTATTCATCATTTTGGCCGGCATATTTATTACCAATGCCATTGTAGCTGAAATTATAGGCGTAAAAATATTTTCAGGGGAAACGTTTTTAAACCTCCCCCCCACACAAATCCCTTTACTTAACCACCTTAAACTCGATTTCAACCTTTCGGCAGGTGTGGTGATTTGGCCAGTGGTATTTGTAATTTCCGACATTATAAATGAATACTTTGGAAAAGAAGGGGTCAAAAGAGTAAGTATCATTACCGCTTGCCTCATCGCTTATACCTTTATTGTGATTTATTTCACGACGCAACTTCCACCAGCCGCTTTTTGGCAAGAGATTAACAAAGTAGATATCGACGGTAACCCGCTTAATATCAACAATGCCTTTAGTGCCATTTTTCGCCAAGGTATGGGTATTATGATTGGTTCTATTTCGGCATTTTTCATTAGCCAATTGCTAGATGCCTCTGCTTTTCAATGGATAAAAACCATTACCGGAAATAAAAAACTTTGGTTAAGGGCTACTGGCTCAACCTTGATTTCGCAATTGGCAGATAGCTTTGTGGTATTGTTTATAGCCTTTTATGTATTTGGAAACTGGAATTTTGAACAAGTTATTTCAGTAGGCATTATCAATTACCTCTACAAATTTACAGTAGCCATTTTATTAACGCCTTTGTTATACCTCATTCATTATTGGATTGATGCTTATCTAAAACCAAAAGTGGTGTAAGCGACAATTCACCCACTACTAAATGAGTTTTTGATGTCAACAATCTATTTAGGGCTTGCTGAAAAACTATATAATTAGCAATTTAGGAGAATTGTTTTAAAATCAAGTGCAAGACTATTGGGATTTATTTTAATATGCTTTGCACCATTTGTCTGAAATACTAAAAGGAGAAAGGATTTAATGGGGTTTTAAAATATAATGAAGTAATAGTAAGATTTGGGCGCAAAGTACTTACCAATGCTGCGCTATAGGCTGATTAAAATTTATTGGCGTTATACAGCAAAGCCTGTTTATTACCTTTCTACTTTACACGACTTTACTCAACATTCAACACTAAAAACTCAACACTCCATATTTGTTGCTTTTGAGTTTTTCAGCAAGCCCTACTTATATTGTTTTCAAGCAAGCTCTAGGTAAAAATCTTTAGTGACCTCATTGAAATAGCACCCATCGTGCTTTTTTCATTAAAAAAGGCAATGGATTCATTTTTTTGTTGAAGTCCTAGCGTGTACAACAATGGCAAATAATGGTCATTGCTTGGCACCGATAATTTGGCGGCTTTTCCCAATGATTCATAATTAATGATGCCTTGGTGATTTCCTTCTAGGATATACTGTTTAATTTTTTCATCAAATTCCAAGGCCCAATCATACGCGCTATCTGGTTGGGAGAAATTGAGCATGCCAAGGTTATGCACAATATTGCCACTGCCTATGATTAATACCCCTTTTTGTCTCAAAGCCAATAATTCTTTTCCAATTTGGTAATGATAGGCCGCAGGTTTGGTATAATCGATACTCAGTTGGTAAACAGGAATGTCGGCCATGGGATACATTTGTGCTAAAATTGACCAAGTGCCATGGTCTAAGCCCCATTCGGAATCTTCTTGTACCTTGGCGCTGGTGATGAGTTCTTTGGTAAAATGGGCCAAGTCTGGCGCGCCAGGAGCGGGGTATTGTACGTCAAATAAGGCCTTAGGGAAACCTCCAAAATCATGAATGGTTTCTGGTTTTGGGCTAATGGCTACAAAAGTTCCTCGGGTGTACCAATGGGCAGAAATACATAAAATAGCTTTAGGGTGAGGCAATTTACTTGCTTCTACTTGCCATGTTTTACTAAACGCATTCCTTTCAATGGCGTTCATGGGGCTACCATGCCCCACAAACATGGCAGGCATCATCAAGTCATTGCTTTTTTGCTTGCCTAAGGAATCTGCAAATGCTCCTAAAGTGATCATACTTCCAGTGGCGGTTAAAAGGGTATCCATAAACTGCCTTCTTTTCATGAGGGTAAGCAATTATTGGTGGTTATCAGTATATTAAAAATAGTGTAGATATTAAAAGCCATTGCCGTTGGCTTGCCAATAGTCTAAATCCATCATGATATCTTCTGTTGGATCGTATATTTTGATGCTAAAATTTACAGGATTAACATAAAACTGAAATTTAGTATGCTGTTCCGTTGTTGTTTTTTCATCCACTTTAATGTAATAATATGGGCTATCGGCACTTGGAGCCTCTACTGTTTTGTACACCAATTTTGATTTGCCTTTGCTGGTAGAATCAATTTTATGGCTATAGGCTTTGATTTCAGGAATAATAGAAATCATTTCTATCAAAACACTATCAACCGCAGAGATATTGGTCGTGTTAGCGGGCGAAATGCGCTCTTTATACGTCAGCTTTAAGCTTTCGGTAGTGCTGAGTGTGGTGTCCAAAGGGCGCTTGGGAGAGGATTCTGTTTTGGGTATATTGGTTTCTTGTGTTTTGCTTGGCTCCACACAAGAGGCTATTCCCAGTATTGTAAAGGCGATCAATAAATATTTCATTTGCATATCAATAAATTGGTGCCACTAAATAAATAAATATTATCAGGAGAAACTATGACATTTGTTACGTTTATTCCTTCGGGTAAGTTAATACTTCGTTCCGCAAAATGATAGACATTGAAAAAATATATTTTATTGTCTTTCAAATAGTAAAGTTCTTCGTTGATAAATCCAAAGGTTGTAATTCCTGTCAAGGCAATTTTATTTTTGTAGTTCCCCATGTTGTCAAAAACAAGTATCCCTGCTTGTTTGTCGTTGACGTAAAGCAGGTTTTGGTACTCTCTCATGAAATTGATATGGTAATCTTTGGCCCTCAGGATAAGTTCTAGGGGTGTTTTTTGAATGATTTTTTGACCATCTAAGTCATATTTCTTAAGTGAAAAATCAACTTCATCTATGGTCCACAATTGATTATCGGCAGAAATGGTGGCTATCCTAGCAAAGCCAATCTCCTCTTGATTGATTTTATAATTGGGTTGTGCTACTAAAAACCTATCTAACCATACAAATTCTTGAAAGTCTTTATAGAAAGCAAAAATTCGGATAGAGTTCCATGCTTCTATTAAGGTAATCTCTCCGGGTTTTGGGGGAGAATAGGTGACTAAAAAATTGCCTGCTTTGTCGTATTTTTGGATGTTTTCATTTTGATCGACCACATACAAATTGTA
>JBEAZU010000128.1:0-3089 GCA_041169945.1 Bacteroidota bacterium | reverse complement strand
GCACATTTAACCAAAGCCTTTTCTTTTTCAATTTTTAACACTTCAATCGTACAGTTTCTATGGCTTTCTACATCCACAATAGTCAAGGTTGCCAAAGGTTTGTCATGCAGTTCATGATAGGCTACATACACTTCTATGGACGCATCGAGCAAGTCTTTGAAATAAGCCATGATAAGGGCCTGGTTGTTGGCATGTTTGGGGGAATTAAAAGTATAAAAACCAGCATCGTAGCCAATTTGAAAAGAAGGCAAAATCGCAGAAACGGCTGTTACCGATTGTATAGATTTTAAAGTACTGCTAAGCAAAGTGGCCGTTTTCCAAGTCGTTTCGTCGGCAGCAAACACTTGGTTTACTTGATTGCCATAGCCAGGAGCCGTGACATAATGTGGTGCCCCAGTACTCACCATCATCATAATGCTGGGAGAATTTGGAGCCGTATTGTTCACATAAAAAGCACGGTCTTCAATGTCTCCGGCATAAAACTGCACTTTAATTCCTGAGGAACGCAAAGCAATGGCTTCTTTATCCATCTCCTTTTCAGGTACCGTGCCTTGAGGAGCAAGTGTCAACATCATCTTTAACAAAGCGGAGACGGCGGGTGTATTGGCGGCTGAATGCCCATTGTACAACCATCCCTTAGAAGCATTTTTAGTCAAGGTAATGGTAGATTTTCCATTAAAAATAATGACTTTATCAATGGCCGTGGTATCTAATAAAGCAAATGAAGAAGCCGACTGTTTGATGGTCGCCACTCTTTCACTTTGTTTTAATTTTAAATGCAAGGCCAAGCCAATGGCAATGATTATAAATACAATAATCACAATTTTAATAGGCGTAATCTTAACCGATGATGGCGTTGTATTGTTTTTCATTTGGAATTTATGCTAAAAATATAGGATAAAAGGGTTCCCTTTCGCATTAGCCAAAGGAAACCCTTTTAATGATTAAACATGCAAGGATGCGTTTAATTCAATGGTTTTGGGATTAGGTTTACAAATCACGGTACCCGTTTCGCTATTTCTAATAAATAGCAATTTGTCTTTGCCATTTAATGCCATTGCTTTTACCACATTTTCACCTTCTGCCACAGGTTTGCCTTCTAAATTAACCGGCTTATTGTTGCCATCATAAAGATGAATTTTAGCCGAAGCCGTAATGTATAAACCAGCTTCAATGGTGCAACCAAAACCTAAAGAAATACCTGTTCCAGCATTGGCACCCATCAAGCATTTTTCACCCAATGAAATCACATTTTTATTGCCTCCCGACAAAGTACCCATAATAGAAGCGCCACCACCAATATCAGTATTGTCGCCTACCACTACCCCACCAGAAATACGCCCTTCTACCATTGCGGTGCCCAAGGTTCCAGCATTAAAGTTTACATAACCGGCAGGCATTACCGTAGTACCTGAAGCCAAATGTGCTCCCAAACGAACTTGAGAACCCGCGGCAACACGAACACCATCTTGAATGGTATAATTAACCATGTAAGGGAATTTATCTACATGAGAAACCACCAATTCTTGACCTAAAAACAAATGTCTCATTTTTTCAGCGCTTAAATGTGCCGTTAAAATGGGGCCATAATTGGTCCAAGCAATATTGTTTAATTTCCCAAAAACACCATCTAATTTAATTTGATGTGGTTTTACATGCAGTTGAGACAAACATTGTAGTTTAAAATATCCTTCTTCTGTGCTAGCTACCGCTGATTCATTCTCAAAAAAGAAATAAGCAATGATGTCTAATTGGTAATACGCATGGTTTACAGCAGGAGCATCTAATAAGTTTTTTACGAGCCCAATATTAGGATGAAGCTCCATTTCATCATGAAATGCTTTAAATTGGTCAAAAACTTGTGCCAATTGCGCTTTAGATACAGACACAAAACCATTGGTATTGGCACTGTATTGCGTAGTTTCCAACAGCAAAGCCGCAGTACCAAAAGCGGTGTTAAAATTAATATGCGGATAAAAAACGTCTAAAGTTTTATCCCCCTTGGTTCTTCTAATCCCTAAAGCAAAAGCAATAGGTTTTTGATAGTTTTCTTTATTTTCAATTTGAGCAACATGTGCTTTAAATAATTCTTTGGTTGTAGGCATGTCAATTATAGATTTTATCAATCGGTAAAAATAGGAGTTATCAATCAAATAATAAAGCTTTTATGGGACCAATCTATAGATCTATAAAAACACTAAAATTTAACAAATAAATAAAGGTTTAAACTTGACTTGAATCAAATAATAAGCTACTTTTCGTCATCTTATTTAATATTTGTTTTTTTAATACATTTTCTAACCAATCATTATCTAAAATTTAAAATTATGCTAAAAAAAATAGAAACCATTTCTTGTGAGGAATGCCACAGCAGAAACAACTCACTATTTAAGAATCTATCGGGAGAGCATCTTTGCACAATTTCAGAAAACAAAACTTGTACTAAATACAAAAAAGGACAAGTAATTTTTTATGAAGGAACACGTCCCCTAGGATTATTTTGTGTAAATGAAGGAAAAATAAAAATCTACAAAGACGGTTCCCAAGGCAAAGAACAAATCATTAATTTTGGCAAACCAGGTGATTTTCTTGGTTACAGGGCCCTATTAAGCGAAGAATTATATGCGGCCTCTGCCATGGCCTTAGAAGATGCTAAAATTTGCTTTGTACCCAAAGCCGATTTTATGAAAGTTTTTTTAGAAGACCATGAATTTGTAAAAAGACTCATGAAATCAGTATGCCATGAAATGGGTATTCTGGAAGGAAAAATCATTAACCTGGCTCAAAAATCGGTACGTGAACGTTTGGCAACTACCCTGCTCCTTTTGAAAGAAACGTACAGCATGGAAGGAGACACAAGTCAAATCATTGACATTGCCTTATCAAGAGAAGACCTTGCCAATATTGTTGGGACCGCTACAGAAACCGTTATAAGGTTATTAGCAGAGTTTAAACTCGACCAATTGATTGCCACAGAAGGTAAAAAAATTAAAATCCTAAACCCTAAAGGATTAGCAAAAATTGCTGATTTTTATGGTTAAGCCATTATTAAAATGACATAAAAAAAGTCCCCTTGCTCATTGAACAAG
>JBEAZU010000127.1:0-4760 GCA_041169945.1 Bacteroidota bacterium | reverse complement strand
CGTTAGCGGCGACGGCACAAAACAGCAATGGACAAACTTGGTTTGCAGGCAAAGGAAGTTTTAGCGCAGCCAATGCTTTGAATACTGCTTATGCCATCAATCCTACGGAAATTGTTGAAGGAGATTCTATTAAATTGTATGTGAAATCAGCAGGAAATTTAGGCTGTAAAGTAGCCACCGATTCTGTCTATGTTAAATTTTTAAAAACACCACAGGTGAATATTACTGACAAAGTAATTTGTAAAGCTGCTACGACAACATTAGTGGCCAATACAGGCGAAGTAGCGTTAAAATATGAATGGAAACATAATGCTACGACTATAACCGATTCGATATTGGTATTGAATAATGTGGTAGCAAATCAAACGGTAAGTCTTACAATTACATCACCCTATAATTGTAAAAATACTAAACAAGTGACCATTAGTGTATTCGATAAACCTATTGTTGCAATTAATGACACTATCGTTTGTGCACAAACGCAACTAAAGATTATTCCTCATTTGACGAATGATCCATTTTTCAATTTAGGGAAGTATACTTGGGCAATAAAAGATAGTATTATAGATGTAAGTAGTTTCATAATCACAACGTTTAGTGCTACTTATCAATTGGTATATGGCATAGATGAATGTGTGGCGAAAGATACTGCCCATGTTTTATTTATCAAAAAAGATGTATTAGGTATTCAGGAAAAGCCTATTTGCCTCAATGATAAGTCAGTGGAATTAAAAGTAAATAATTATTTTCAAAGTGCTGTAAAATGGTACGGTGGAAGTGGTTATTTTAGTCCAAATGACACAATACAAAAAACGACTTACCATTTCAGTGGCAGTGAAAATAAAACCATGGCACCATTGGCTATTTATGTAAAATCGCTATCTTCAAAAGTATCATGTTCAAGTAATATTGACACGATTTGGGTTACACCAAATCCTCTTCCACAAGCTACAATCAGTCAAGATACTGTTTGTGAAGGTCTCCCTACTATCTTAACAGCTGATTTTAAAACGAAACAATATTTTTCTTGGCAGGTTATGAATAAGGCTTACGCGGTGAACCCAGTGAACACTTTAGCCATTAATGGTGGGTCTGTAAATTTATCTGTCCAAGATTCGATTACAGGTTGTGTTAATATTATCACAACCAAACTTTTTGGTGTTCAACCTCCCCAAATTCAAATTATAACCCCTATTTTATGTAAGGGTACTGAAGCAATTATTCAAACACAACTTTCGATTAATGATGATTTAGAGGGTTTAGGAAAGTACAAATGGTTTAAAGATGGGAATCAAATTGCAACAGCTGTTGAATTGAAAACCAATACTGATGGGGTATATAAAGTCGTTTTTAGTATAGGTTCATGTGTAGCGACGAATGAAATGAGTTTTGAATTTAAAGATGCCCCATTTTTGGAGCTAGGACCTCCTTTGATTTATTGCAAAGAAATGGAAAAATCCATTCTAATAAGTGCAAAGGAAGGTTATGATAAATATATATGGGAGGATAATGACAGTTTTACCACTTCCTCTTTTCTCGCTTATGATCCCAAAATATATAGGCTCACCGTATTTAACCAATACAACTGTGCTGCCACCGACAGCGTAGAAGTGTTAGATATTTGTCCTCCTGTATTAGAAGTACCTAATGCATTTACTCCAGGAGGAAATAACAATAATATGTTTACCGTATATTCAAAATTTACCCACAACTTTAGAATGCTTATTTTTAATAGGTGGGGAGAAATTATATTTGAATCAAAAGATCCTGGTGTTTTTTGGGATGGCATTTACCTTGGTGACTATATGGTGAATGGGGTATATCCATGGATAATCACCTATGAAGGCTTAATCGATAAATATAAAGGACCATTCACTAAGAAAGGGTTTGTAACCGTCATAAGATGATGAAAAATTGTATGAAATTAATGGTAACCCTTGGTGTGGTATTGCTGCTTGTGCAAAGCTGCGTAATAGATAGCCCCAAAAATACCAAGGAAGATAATTTTAACGAAAATCAATCAAAACAGATTATTGATAAAAATAACGCAAGAAAAAATGCTAGAAACAGAAAAAAAGAAAAGATAAGACAAAAGAAAGAAGAAGAACTCAATGCCAATAAAGATAAATCCAATAAACCAAAGCTTAAGCAGAAACCTAACTTTGTTTTTTATTGAGTTTTGATGCTGCGTCAATGCGTGATGTTTCAATTAAAAGTTTGGAAGAGTAGCTTGATTCGACACTCCGTTTGTCATTCTAAGATTAAATATATTCAAAAAAAACACCCCAATGTAGTTACGCTACATTGGGGTGTTTTTTTTGAATACTTATTTTTTTATTCTTGAATCACTTTCATGCTCGAGCCATCCGTGTATTTGAGGATGACGAAACCGTTATAGTTTGACGATACTTCTGCGCCAAACAAGTTATACCTTTTGTAAATAGTTTTGGTGTTATTAGTTGTAGGGTTTTCTTGCACCGTTGTAATTTCACCACAATTTTCACTATAAGTCACAAAGTCATCTTTATCCCAAAGGGTTTTGTCTTGCGCATCTATAGCTTGAATACAGGTTAAATTGTTATTTAACTTACTGAATAAATTGATCAAACTGGTGTTTTGGGATAGGTTGAGTGTTGTGATTTGGTTACTTACACAATTGAAATCTGTCAACAAAGTATTGTTCGAAACGTCAATGGTTTCAAATTCATTGAAACCTAGATTTAGGGATGTTAATGCCTTATTTAAACTAAAATCTACCTTTGTCAAGTTGTTAGCAAATAAATTCACAGATGTAAAATTTACATTTGAAGAAATACCTAAACTGGTCAATTCATTACTTTCACAATTCAAATAGGTTAAAGCTATATTGTTGCTGAGGTCTAATTTTCTCAATTGGTTATTGGGACACTCCATTGAATCTAATGCGGTATTTTTAGAAATATCTAAATTACGCAAGAGGTTTGAGCTGCATTTCAAATAAGTGATATTGGTGAAATATGCAATCCCTGTCATGGTTTTGATGTTAAGGCCACTTACATCTACGATGCTATCATAAGCCATTGCTTCTGCGATAGAAATTTCAGTATCTTGGTCAGTATTGATCAAGATATTATCAACCAATGCTTGTTTGAAATTAACATCCGGAATATACACGTTATCACTTCCTGCGCAATCGGTGTTGTAATTGGCACTAAGGTCTTTCGTCCAATTGCTTTTGTTTTGTGTATCCGTAGTTTTGATGCAAGTTAAGTTGCTGTTATTCGTGCAGTCGAGGGTGGTCAATACCGGATTCTTGCTCAAATCTAAAGACGATAGTTGGTTGTTACTACAAGTTAGCGTAGCAAGTATGGTATTGGTGCGTACGTCCAATTCGGCAATATGATTGTTGTCGCAGGCCACAGCGGTGAGTGCTGTATTGATGTTGATATCCAGTATTGTTAAATTGTTTATGGAACAATTGAGTGTTGTCAATGCTTCATTTCTGCCCAAGTACAATTCGTTGAGTTTATTGTTGCTGCAGTTTAGTCCGGTTAAATTGGTGAAAAATTCAATCCCCGTTAGGTCTGCAATGTCTTGTCCCGACACATCAATCAAGCCAGCAAATGCCGTTGCTTCTACCACTGAAATATTTGAATCGGCATCGGTGTTGATATCAAGATTGGCTAAGAGCAGCGATTTAAAAATAGAATCTGGGAGATAAACATTTTTTGATAAGGGGTTATTGGAAAAAGCTGATACTGTAATGGTTGCAACAGCTAAAATCGTAAGTACTATTTTTTTCATAAGCGGAAGATAATTTTCTTTGGATATTTTTAACCTTTATACTCTTTTATGGAGCATTTGGTTGCTTGAATATCGGCATCATTGCTGTTTGCCCTGGCAAACGCATTAAAATATAAAGTAGCTCAAAAGCCTCACCCCAACCCTCTACAAAGGAGAGGGAGCTGTCCATTCATCATCAATTGATGATTAATTCAAAGAAAACCTACCGTTTTCAAAAATAAATGATGATTTCATCGGGATTTAAAGCCCTTCTCCTTTATAACTGAGCACGAGTTGCGAAAGTTACGAGCGTAGCGCTGGGTTTGGGATGAGGCTTTTTAAATGAATTTTTAGGCTAAATTGTTTTAATGCGTTTGCCCTGGCTATTTACCCTATCAATTTTACTTGAATATAACAATTACTTAAAGTTTTACCTTAAATTGCATAACCCTAATTTTTGAAACATCATCAGTTGGTAAAGTGTTTATGAATACAATAAGACAATTGATCATATCTTCGGTGAAGTTTATTTTATTTTTATCAATCTATGGTGTTGGTTTTCAAAGCTATGCGTCAGGAAATGCAGATATTGTCATCAATGCCAGTACTACTGCCAATGGCGCTTGGGCGTATGCCGCTGGGGTGTATACTTTTACGCCAAGCACAAGTTCAGCCAATATTTTAAATACAGACATCACTAGGCTGATGTTGGGCACCAATGCTGCTGTAGGAGATGGCCTAACAGGAATTACCAATGCATCTACCAATGGTGCCGGAAGTGTCGTGATTTTAACGGCTTGTAGTGGGGCAGGTAATCCTACAGGAAATGTAACCACGAGCACTACGGTAACCGCTGCTACAACAAGTACTACCCAATTGTCTTTTACCATCACCGCCACAGGAAGTATTACTTTAAGTAGTGCCTATAACTTTACCCCAGCGACGAATGCATCAACAGGTTATCCGGGGGCTAATGTTACTTTGACGGGATCTACAGG
>JBEAZU010000126.1:0-15895 GCA_041169945.1 Bacteroidota bacterium | reverse complement strand
GTTATAATATATTATTAAAAAACAATTTAAAAGAGCAATCTATATCATTTCCAATCTATGAAATGTCTTAAATTCGAGCTTATGAAAACACGTAATCTCTATATTCTCAGGATTACTACATGAAGAGGTTAAAATCAAAAGAAACACTGTTTGAGTCATTCGATCATTAAGGATTTCCAACAAATTTGATGGCAAATTTATTTGTATCAGCGTAATGGAGCAAATTTTAGTATTTCTAATATTATCTTATCTTGATTTTCGTTGGTCACGTTTTTTATCATGGAAAAAAAGTGGCCAATGATAGAAAAAAAAATAAAGATTAATAAATAGACTACTTTTTCTGCAGTCCCTATTTAGGATATAAATTATAAATTATACCAATGGAAAATGCAGGAACAAAAAGCCCATATGAGCCATTTTCAACATACCAATAGCCAAATCTTATCAGTGGTTTAATTGTTTTAAATTTACAAAATTCGAAAGCAGTCATTAATTCATGTATGTTAGAATAATTATTTCTATTTAATGTAAAATGTTTTTTGTAAGAAATAAATGGTGTAACATATTTTTTAATAGGCATTATATTTAATCTAACACCTAATCCAAGTCCAATTAAACCCAAATCGTTATTGGTATGGCGATATGCAATATCGCAAAATATAGCATTATCTATAATAATATATGTACCAATATCCCAAATAACAACATTAAACTTATTGGAAGTATTAGCATATAAATAAGGTTTAATTCCAAAATTTGAATTCCCTATTGAGTCTATGCTTAGAATATTAGCATGTATAAAGGAACAGCATGAAAAACAAATAATCAAAAATATTAATATTAGCTTTTTTGTAATCAAATTTACACCTACGACCATATTAATAAAATTTGTTTTGTATCATTTTCGCTAGACATCCTATTTAATTCAAGTTGTTTAATCCTTTTAATTACCTAAAATATACACTCTCAGTAAAACGCTTATTATTAAAGAAATCAATAAGCTTAATATTGAATAGATCTTTAAAGTAAAAAAATGTTCAGACTATTTGAATATCTAATTTTTATAAATTATTTCCTTTCTTTTTTCAACGCATCTACTTGTATTTGAAGATCTAATACATACAACGTTAATTCTTCGATTTTCTTGAGATAAATCACGTTGATTTCCCCTATATTAACCCCAGTTTGCTTTACCTCCGCTGTAGTGGGAACTTCAGGAAGGTGTTTATTGGATTCTACATATTTCCTTAATTCATGTAAAGGCATTAGTGGATAATCTTTTTCAAACACATAATCACACCAAATGGCATTTGGGGTGACGCACACTTCTGTGGCCGCAATTTTACCGACTACCCTCAAATTTCCTGGCTGTAAATTACCTCCTTGCAAGGTTAAGGTATTGTCATCTTCATTGATTAACCTCACATTAAAATCCTCTAATTTCCCATGGCTATGAAAATCGAGGTAAGGAGTACCTGAAGCCGCTAATAAATCTGTTCCTCCTAATTCTATACTCCCTCCTTGATCGGCACGCAAGAGTGATTGATCGAACTTAACACTACCAAAAACTTGCATACCATTGTTGTCTATGAACACTTTATCTTGTCCATTAGCACCAAAAACCAAGGTATTGTATTGGTCACTTCCATATACATACTGTTTCTGAGAGGCACCCACATTTATTCTTTTTTCGGAAAGAATGCCATTTTTTGCAATAAAGTCGCCATAAGCAGTAAGCGAACCATTGGAAATAGACAAATTGCTATTAATATTTGTGGCTTTATTAAAGGTGAAAGGAGCGTCATACATCGTTTTAGTAAAAGAACCAAAATAGACATCCCCCCCATTAAAATAGATGGATGAGCCTAAATTACTTCCTAATACATAATAATACCCTTTCGAACTATTAAAGTCTCCTGTAATATTAAAAGTACTTGAAGGACCATTTTTAAAATTCAATGAGGTAGTAAAATTAGATTTCAATGTTAATTTGGCACTTGAAAACCCTGGAACAGCCGTACCAACATAAAAATTGGACAAATCTTGAATAAGCACTTCAGGATTATCGTCTTGAACAGTTAATTTAGTAGTGGTAGCGGTAGTGGTATTGGGTATATAACCTGTGCCTCCGCCAATGGTAACCGCAGTATTAGGGGTCGTAGAAATTTGAGGACCGCCAATCCATTGCGCATAAGTGGTCTCACAAATCATAAAAGTTAAGCTTCCTAAAAGAATAAAATATTTTTTCATAATAAAGTTATAAAAGTAATTAAAAATAACAAGGTCAAAAGTACGAAAGATAATTATACCTGCAAACATTTTGCAATTTTTTAATTATACATCTCAAAAAATAGGGCTATAGCAATTCTAAATCTACCGTAAAAGCCCATTGACTGTAATTAAAGCAAAGCAGTAACAAATCAAAATCACTTAGCTACAAACGGCAAAACGATTAACAATACGATTTATCAAAATCAAATGCATTTTTTTAAACAAAAAAAGGCCAATATTACTATTGGCCTTTTCAGTATTGTTATTACAATCCACTAATTAACGCACTACTTTTTCAGTTGTTCCGTCAGTATATTTAATGATTGTTAAACCTTGGTAAGAAGCATCAACTTCTTGACCTTGGAAGTTATAAACGTTAGCAATAGTTTTAGTAGTAACGGTTACATTGTCATTTACACCATCTGTAACTACTTGGTCACCAATAGCAATATAATCAACTGAAATATCAGCTAAAGCAGCAGTATTCTCATAAGACGTTCTGAAGTACAAACCAACACCCATGATAGTAGCTTTGTCAGCAGACTCCTCAGAACTGAAAACTTTGAAATCAATTGCATTAGCAGTGAAAGTGTTTTGACCTGCCACTAATGGTTTATTAACTATTGGAGCATTATCAGCATATACCCCAGCCACATCAGCAGCCATTACCATAAATTGTTTCACTGAAGCAGATGAAGTCAATACAATTTTAAATTTTTGATTCGCTACATCTGTTAAATCAATATTAGATGCAGTTCCACAATTAGAATTGAATTGTATAAACACTTTATGCCATGGTTCAGCACCTGAAATAGATCCATCCACACTAAATGTGAATACACCATCACCCACTACAAAATTAGAATATGCTGCACCTGTATTAGAGAATGAAGAAGAAGGAATATAAGAATCTGTTTTACCTAATTCATATACACCACAGTTTTCAGCAGCAGTACCATCAAATCCTGTAGCAAAACCATTTGCAGTATAAGTAGCAGTTTGAGCATTTGTAGCGAATGAAATTGCCGCTACAGCAATAGTAAGTAATACTTTTTTCATTTTGTTGGGTTTAAATTTTGTGTTAAATATTTACAACAGTTTAACAAACTTAAACATATATATGCTATTTGTCAAGTAGGTAAGCAGATTTTAAAATATTTTTTTTATTCAATTCCCCTTGAAAAAAATACGCTTTAAATTGTACAAAAAAAAGACAAAGACCGAAAGGATACACAAACAATAACCCTACACAAGCAAAGTTTTTGAAAGAAAACCCAAGCAGTAAATACAAAAAAAACTCATTTAATAACAATCACATCAAATTCAAGTAAAAAATACTTCACATCGCTATTCTTTAGCAATACAAAAATACTACATTTTAAATAAGCCATATTTTAAAATACAATAAATAGCCCTAAAACCATCTTTCCAACCTATTTTCTTGCCTTCTTCAAAAGTTCTACCATAATAGGAAATGCCCACTTCATAAATTCTAACTTTGGGAATTCTAGAAATCTTGGCCGTAACTTCAGGTTCAAAGCCAAATCTTTTTTCTTGTAAATGAAGAGATTGTATCATTTTCGTATTAAACATCTTGTAACAAGTTTCCATGTCTGACAAATTTAAGTCAGTAAAAAGATTGGAGATAAAGGTTAGAAACTTATTTCCGATGGTATGCCAAAAAAATAATATTCGATGAGGTTTTCCACCCATAAACCTAGACCCAAATACAACATCTGCAAAACCATCAACTATTGGTTTCAACAAAACATTGAACTCTTCAGGAACATACTCTAAATCAGCATCTTGTATTACCAAATATTCACCTGTGGCTTTTTTAATACCCGTGTGCAAGGCAGCACCTTTCCCTTGGTTAAACTCATGTTTACAATACACAATGTTTAAGGAGGGGTTATCGTTTTGGTATTTTAAAATAGCTTCTTCAGTATTATCGGTTGAATAATCATTCACGATAATAATTTCTTTTGCTATATCGTTAATTAACGTTACTGCCTTTACTTTTTCTAAAATGAAATGAATCGTTGGTCCCTCATTGTAGGCGGGTATTATGACAGATAGTTTTTTAATCATAACTTAGCAGAATAAAATAGGATAATTGAAATGGTATTCACAACAATAAGAAGCTGCAATATCCGAAAATAATACATATTACTTTACAAACCTTCTATAATTTTACAAAATCGCTTGTATTTACATTTCACCCCGATATGGATTCAAAAATTACTGCCGAGTTTTACTTATCGTAAAATTGTGGAAGAAAAAGTAATATTCATCACCTTTGACGATGGCCCAATCCCTGAAGTTACCCCTTGGGTATTGGAAACCTTAGCACAATTTAACGCTAAGGCTACTTTCTTTTGTGTAGGGGAAAACATATCCAAACATACCACTATTTTCAACTCTATTATATCGGCTGGGCATGCCATTGGCAACCATACCTATCATCACCTCAAAGGTTTAAAAAATAGCAATGAGCGTTATTTAAAAAACATTATCGCTTGTGAACAGGAAATAAACTCACACCACTTCAACAATATTCATTCACCCAAACTGTTCCGACCTCCGCACGGTAGACTTTCCTTTGCTCAAGCAAAAAACATAAAGGCTATGCATTACGAAATCATACTTTGGAATGTATTAAGCGGTGATTTCGACATTCATTTAAGCAAAGAAAAATGCCTTAGCAAAACGCTACAATACACCCAAAAAGGAGCAATAGTCGTATTTCATGACAACATAAAATCATTTGAAAAGCTACAATATGTGCTGCCTCGCTACTTACAAGCCTTATCAGCACAGGGCTATACCTTCCATACATTATGAACTTCGGACTTGAAATATATTTCACCGTAATTATCAGTATTTATTGGATCTTGATAATTCAATGGTTTTTCAGAAAAAAAACAATGTCTTCGACAATCGATTACGCCAACACAAAAGTTAGCATTTTAGTCGCCGTAAGAAATGAAGAAGATAATATATTACGATGTCTAATGGCATTAAACGCTCTCAATTTTCCCAAAGACAAACTCGAAATATTAATTGGCAATGACCAATCTGAGGACCAATCAGCATCCATTATCCGTCAATACATTGCCGACAAACCCAACTTTACACTCATTACTATCCAAGAAAACATGGGATTAGCCAAAGGGAAAGCCAATGTACTGGCCCATTTGGCCAAGGTTGCACAAGGGGATTACCTGTTCATCACGGATGCAGACATTGCCGTACAAGCCAATTGGGTACATGCCCTACTTGCCCATGCTGACGAAAAAACAGGAATCGTGACGGGCTATACGCACATCACAGGAACGGATTTGTTATCACAATTACAGTCTTTAGACTGGACCTTTGCCCAAGCTATGATGAAAATATTTTTTGATACCGACAAACCCTTGTCGGCCATGGGCAACAACATGATGGTAACTAAAGAAGCTTATTTAAAAACAGGAGGCTATGAAAACATCCCTTTTTCGGTGACCGAAGACTTTGCCCTGTTTGAGAAAGTATTAGCACTTCAATATACCTGTGTTCAAGCCGTGACAACAGAAACAAAAGCGTATTCCCTTCCAATGACCAAAATACCTACACTCCTCACGCAACGCAAAAGATGGACATTAGGCGTTATCAAGCATATTCCGTGGTACCTCTCCCTCCTATTTATCATACAATTTTTATTTTTCCCTGTGGCCATTTACCTCAGCTTCATTAGTATTCCCTTTACCATCGTCGCTGTGATACTTAAATGGAGCATGCAAAGCATTTTCTTGTTAATGGTAATGCATACCGTTAAAGAAAAAACAAGTCTTTTAGCCTTACTGTTGTTTGATTTTTACAGTTTATCGGTAGGGATTGCTACCATTTGGAGTATCCTTTCATCGCGCAAAGTAGTTTGGAAAGGAAGAACCTTCTCGGCCTAATGGAAGACAGTTTCAACACGATAGCAAACACTTTTGAAGGACTTTACAAAGAGAAAGGAAGCAAGTTTTTTGCCTATGCATTTCCTGTGCAACACGAGAACATGGTTAAAACACATGTTGAGGCACTTAAAAAAAAGCACTTTGACGCAAGGCACCATTGTTATGCCTACATTATAGGTGCAGACAAATCAAAAACCAGGGCCAATGATGATGGAGAACCGGCCCATACTGCGGGTACCCCCATCTTAAATCAAATTAGATCCTCGGGCTTAAGTAATATCCTTATTGTAGTGGTTCGTTATTTTGGAGGAACAAAATTAGGCGTACCAGGACTGATTGCGGCTTACAAATTGGCAAGCGCGGCAGTATTAAAAGAGGCAATCATTGTAGAACAATTGGTGGAAGAAAGTATCTGTATCCATACCTCATTTGAGGCCATGAATGAAGGGCTCAAATTAGTAAAACAATACCAAGGCAATCTCCTTGAACAAACTTTTCAGGACAATCATTGTGAAATCATTGTCAACTTTAGACGCTCATACATTGAGCAAGTAAAAACAAAAATTAAAGGATTACAAGTGTTAGGAATCAAGATTAGTATAGTAGAAACGAGCTAAAAAATCAACCCTTAATTTTTAACATTTAAACAATTATACAAGTGATTTTTAAGGTGTAACTTCTCTCCCATTTTCACATTATCAATCAAACATTTATACAGATTGCTGCTGTAATCAATGATCTCCGCGCCAAAGACATGAATTTGAGGCAAGCCCAATTCCACTTCATAATAATCGGTTTTTAATTGGGTCGGCACCGTTGTATTGCTGCTAGACTTCAAATACCGAATTGATTTGATGTCATTTGTCGAGGCAAACGTCCATATCTCTGGCGCAAAAACAAATAGGTTAATATTTTCGGGCGTGTACTGTTTTTTCAAGGTTTCATCAATGAAGCAAACGGTATTTAAGGTATTTTCGAAAGACTGAATCAAGGCAAAATTTTGATTTTTATATTTGGCTACGTTGAAGACCGCTTCCCTTGGTTTTACTTTAAAAAACTGCTCAAATCCATTTAATTGGACATTATTTTCTTGTACAGCACGCTCAAAATCAGGGAAATAATACGTAATCTTATTGCCATTTTCTAATTTTATTTTATCTTCGGTATAAAACAGAATATCGTCTACATAGAGATATGTTTTGGCGAACAAATTCCCTAATTGATTATTTTTAAATGCCAAGGCAAAGTTTTTATATTGAACATCAGGGGCAGACAAATAACGATTGAGGTAAACCTGATAGCCTTTTAACAAAGTGGGATAATTATAAAGCGCCACAGACAAATTGCATTCTTCACATAAAGGGAAAGCTGCTGCTTTTGTATAAAAATATAAAAACGCTTCATCATAAGTATTAAACACGGCTTGGGTAGACACTTTAAAGTCTAAGGCTTTGATGTCATTTAACTTGGTGGTATCCCTTAAAAGCAGCGCAATATTACTGGTTACCCCTTTTTTAGGCGACAAATAATCCCCTAAAGATTCGGACAAAAAACCAATCTGTTTAAATGAAGGATCTAAATACACTTCACGTCTAATAGCCTCTAAGATAAAGTATACAAAAGCAGGTTCTTGAGGATCGAAAAGGTGAAACCTAAAGGCTTTTTGAATACAATCAACATACTCATTGGATTGCATCAACAAGCGCAAGGTTTCAATTTTACATTTTTTTTGCATGACCTCAAAACTTGATTTATCCTTCAAAATAAAGTCTTTCAGATTACTCTTTTTATTGTTTTTTAAATAAAGCTCTAAATGCTTAATACGGTCAACAGCTTCCGGATGAGAGCTCAAAAAATCCATCATGGCCTTGTTACAAGCAATATTATTTTGGTTAAAAACAGTATAAACCTGTTGAATGTTGGCATAATTCTTCTTAGCTTCCTCCTCTTTTTCAGATTCAAAAAAAAGCATCAAAGTACTCTTCTCATATTTCACATCGTACCCTGCTTTGGTAGAAAAATTATAGCCCATAGAATCAGCCCTTTGTTCTTGACTTTGGTTGAAGTGGGCATTGTGTAAGCTTTTTTTGAAATAATTTTGATGACCATTTTTGCGGTCTTTTTTTTCGTTTTTTTCTGATTCAATTGTACGTAAAATATCTGCTTCCGAATCTTTAAAAAGGTAATGACTGTACTCGTGCCCTAAGACTGCTGCAAGTGCCGCCTCATTTTCAATTTCTGCCAAGAGTCCTATGTTAAAATAGATACTGCCATCCATAAATGTAAAAGCGTTATAGCCTGGATCTTTCACGATTTTAACCTTCATTTTTAAAATCTGTTCGGCGTGAGAAGGCACCAAGAGAGCAAGAATCTGAGTCAAATACGCATTCAAATCCTCATATTCTTGCGCATAAGCAAGTTGACTTTTAGAGAATGCTATTTTGGAGGCCAATACATTGAATCTATCTTCAGCAATGGCGGGGTTTCTTAAGCTTAAAATAGCTTTATAATCTTGCAAAGCAAGGGCAAGGTCATTTGCAGCTAAGTGGTCAACAGGCTTAAAATGAGCGTAGGGTTGAGCAAAACCCAACCCTATGTTCAATACTATGAAACAAACCCAACAAACAGGTTTTAAAAACGGCACGAATGTCATCCCAATTATTTAAATATAATTTTATTCATGTACAAGACATTCCTTTTTTTCTTAATGTCTTTGTCACCATCATTGTCGACATCAGTTTTTTTATTTTTAATTTTTTGGTATCCAAAAGCCAAGAAATAATCGTCGTACCAATAAAACATGTCGCTACCGGAATTTTCTTTTACTTTATCGCCATCATAATTGGTTTCTATTGCTATAGAATTATAGTTTTCAAGTTTATTGCCATCAATTATTTTAGAAGTTAAGTCGCCGCCATAATTGTATACCAACACCACTTTACTGTTTTTCACCACCACTTTTACCCTTTCTTTTAATTCCATGGTTAAGATATTCCAAATAGGAAAGCAATTGTCCCAAAGCATTTTACCCTCTTTATCCATCCCTGCTACCACAGCATGGGTATAACGATATCCATCAAAAACCCTTCTTGAACGTTGTTTACCTTGAGCATCAGTATAATATTCGGTATGGTATTCTTTGTAATATGCCTCCGCTAAAAAGATATACTGGTCATTATATACGATAATATCGTGTACTAAAAGTGCATAATTTACATCAACGGTTTTTCCTTTGGCTTTTTGTTTTTTAATTTTTTTCTCTATTTTGTTCTCCATATCCTTTCCTAAATAACCATAAAAGTTTTTAAAGTCATTGAAGCTATAATATTTCATAAACTTTTGTTTATCGCTCACAAACTTTGATATATATACACCTTCGGCATAAGAAGAAGTGGTTGGCGCCATGGCTTGGGCAACTTTCATCATAAAAGATTGTTTGGCTAAAGGTTCGGAATAAGTCCCTATTAACAATTTCTCCTCATCAGATATTTTACAAATACTGGCATCAATCAATTCATTATTCCCATTTGGATTTACTTCTATCGCTCTTTTCAATTCACCATTAGGTGAATATTCTTTCAAATAAGTTTTGGTCGTTTTCTTATCGATTTTATTACCAATAACCGTTAGTACAGTATTGTTAGACGTATCAATGGCTAAACCTGTGGTAAAAGAAGAACCTTTATAGTTTTGAGATGGAATGGTTTGCTTGGCATTTTTAAGGTTAAAAGTAACCAAGGTAGCATCTCTTTTATATTCTCCACCGCCAAAGCAAACCGGAATCATACACGTTAATTGCAATAAGCAAGTTCTCACACACACTTGATTGAGTGTTGGCATGGTTTCACCACCAAAAAAGGCAACATCGTCGGTTACTTTAAAATCAGCAATGGTGGTATTAAAAGGAATTTCCCCTGAAGCGGTTGTAATTTTTCCTTCTATAGGATCTACTTTAACAATGGTAAAATCACCACTAAAGGCACTTGCCATGGCTCCTTTTAAACTAGACCCATCTACCAATAAAATATAGGTATACAAGCCATCTTGGTAAAATTTCTCATAGTCAAGGTTTTTACCAATGGAGATTGATTTTACCCATGACTCTTCTAAATTGGTATTGAGCTTCTTAAAACTCCAGGCTCTTTCTCCCTTAGCTGTTTTTTCTTTGGTTTCATTAAAAACAATGATACCTTCTTTCCCAACCGGAACCACAAAAAACTCATCAGATTTACGGTCTAATTCAATTTCTTTTCTTAAAATTTTGGGTTCTTCATTTTTAGTAGTTTTGGGGATTTCTTTTTTGCTTCCTTGAGCTATAACAGAAAAAACAAGGCAACTAAAGGCAAAAGTTAAACAAGTAAATTTATTTTTCATAAAGTATATTTTGTGCTAGATAATATATTTTTTCAATAATTGGATTATCGATTTAAACATTTTTTCTTTTTGATTTAATTGAAAAACCTCCAAATTATAGCCTGCATGCATGGCTCCTCCGGTGTAGTACCTTAAAAACCAAGGCGACACACAAGAAATGGCATTGATGAAATTATAATTTTGAGTAACTACTACTCCTGCATATCCCAACAAACCATTTAACACCAAAGCATTGACGGCACCTTTGTAATCACGAGCATAGCACTGTCCCAAACCAGGAAAAATATAACTTAAGCGTTTTGCCACAATTGGTTTTTTCTTGGTTTGATGTTGGTATATACCTACAATAGAATCGAGTTTCAATTGAAAATCTTGCTTAAGCACCACTGTATGTAAGGCCGTATTGGCAGCTGCCAAATTATCATTCAATAAATAAGCAATCCCTAAATAGGCATATTTTTTTTGTAATAATCCCTTGGAAGAATCAATTTCCATGGCATTTAAATTGGCCAATGCTTGATGATACTGCTTTGTCATGATCAAACAAAAAACTTCATTTAATTGCAAATCAAGTTTAAAAGCGCCATTTGAGGCATAGAAAGCAGCATTTTGATACGCCAAACTCGCTCTTTGGTAATCTGATTGTTTTTCTTTGACAAGGGCAATACATTCCCAAGCTTGGGCATGGTATTGTTTGTCGTGGTCATAAAACAATACCCGATAAGCATATTCCAACGCTGCGATATCATTGTTACATTTCAACGAAGAGTCGGCACGCATTACATATTGTTCTACTGATTGACTTTTCCCAACCGTACCAATGAACAAACTAATAAGCAAGCATAATTTCACGTGATTCAATAGTTATTTTGTTTTTAAGTCCTCTATTGTATTTTTTAGTACCATGGTAAGCGCCCCAAATGTTACCACTATAAAAACCTAGTGCAAGTAAGCCGTTTACCCAACCATAATAACTATGGATCCCTTTATGATCAAACCCATACAATGATTGCCAAGCCATGGACACAATTAAGACAAAAGCAGTGATGCCATCTCTATTTTTATGGAGGTAAAATTTTCCTGCACCAGGTATTAAGGTTGACATCAGCATGGCGACATAGGGATTCTTTTCTTTTATTAAGATGCTTTTAGCAATCAAAGGGCTAAATTTATCACAAGAAGAACAATTCATCAATAATTGACTATCCTGTGCTGCTTTAAATTGATGTTCCATCAACAAGGAACCAAGCTTAAAAAAGTTTTGGGTATTGTCGACTGTATTAAAGGCACTCTTTACAGGATATTGCTGAAGCTGCAATTGGGATTTAAAGGCTAAAGTATACAATGGTGGGGCAATAAAATCAAGTGCTTTAAAATTTTGTTGCAGTGTCGAAAGTACTTTATCGTATTGTTTTAATTGATAACAGGTAGTTAACAAAGGTAAAAGAGATGTATCTAATTTTGCTTCAAATCTTTTTTGTTGGATATGAAGCACCAATTCCAATTCTTCCTCTTTGTTTAAAAACTTGACAAACTGCTTATAATCTCCTTCGGGCATTGTTTCTTGGGCCGCAGCCGTACACACACTGATATACACCAAAAAAAAACTAATCCACCTCATCAATCAATTGGTTAGTGGCTTGAATATACTCATAGTGTTCGTGGCCAGCACCATTACAACGTGTTAAGCGATCAAAGCCATCGAGCACGCCCAAAAACAGCCCTCGTTTACGTACCGCTTTTAAAGCATAGACCGAACATGTTGGGGTAAAAGCACAACGTTGTGAATCTTGGGAGGAAATGAAATTTTTATAAATATAAAACAAGGGGTATAAAATTGTTTTTTTATTGACCATTAAACTTGAAGTCGACTCTAAACCTAAAAGTGTATCCTTGGCAGCACCAATACTTATTTGTTCTAATTGTGCTAAATGCAAATTGATTTGGGCTTTGCTATCAGCAATAGTCCAAAACAGTACAATTAAAACAAAAAAGATTTTCATATTCAACAAATCAAATTAAGGAATCCTCCATCCATAGCAAAACAGCCTCTATTAACACCGCAAAAGCGCCATTTCAATGCAAGGTACATTAAAATTTTAATTCTCTCAATGTTTACATAAAAGTCAAATCCCAATCATTATTGAAAGCAGATAGCTTAGTTTAGAAAATCCCTGTTGTTTTTTCAGCACCTTAACTTCAGGGTTTATCGTATTTTATTTTCCCTCGGCTTTTGATTTCTGTAAGCTATACCTTAACTTTGAAACACTTGTTTAAAAAAATGAGCATACAGGTGTTTCATAAAATTTAAAACACTTTGTACTAGTTGTTTGTAACATATACCTATAAATTTAAGCTAATTAAATGGCAACATCTATCATCAGAGATTCAGTAATTTTTGATTTAATTCAAAAAGAAAGTGAACGTCAACACCATGGCATCGAGCTAATCGCTTCTGAAAACTATGTTTCTAACCAAGTAATGGAAGCACAAGGAAGTGTATTGACCAACAAATATGCAGAAGGACTTCCAGGCAAAAGATACTACGGTGGTTGTGAAGTGGTAGATATTACCGAGCAATTGGCTATTGATCGTGCAAAAGAATTGTTTGGTGCGGCATGGGTAAACGTTCAACCTCACTCTGGTGCGCAAGCAAACGCCGCTGTAATGATTGGTTGTTTGCAAGCAGGTGATAAAATCTTAGGGTTTGATCTTTCTCATGGTGGACACCTTTCTCATGGTTCTCCAGTGAACTTTTCTGGTAAAAATTACCAACCATTTTTCTACGGAGTTGATGAAGCCACAGGCGTTATTGACTGGAACAAAGTAGAAACGATTGCCTTGCGTGAAAAACCAAAAATGATTATCTGTGGAGCTTCCGCTTATTCTCGTGACTGGGATTATGTTCGTTTAAGAAACATCGCTGACCAAGTAGGCGCATTGTTATTGGCCGATATTTCGCATCCATCAGGTTTAATTGCCAAAGGTTTATTGAACAATCCAATGAGTCATTGCCATATTGTAACTACAACTACCCACAAAACATTACGTGGGCCAAGAGGTGGTATGATTATGATGGGCAAAGATTTCGAAAATCCTTTTGGATTGACTACGCCTAAAGGAGAAATCAGAATGATGTCGAATGTATTAGACATGGCCGTTTTCCCTGGTACACAAGGTGGCCCATTAGAACACGTTATTGCAGCAAAAGCAGTTGCCTATTTCGAAGCCTTAACTGATGATTATACTAAATATGTAAACCAAGTGAAAGCCAATGCGGCAGTGATGGCGAAATCATTTTTAGACAAAGGTTATAAAATTATTTCAGGAGGTACCGACAACCACATGATGTTAATTGACTTAAGATCTAAAGGTTTAACCGGAAAATTAGCCGAAAACACCTTGATCAAAGCGGACATTACCATCAATAAAAACATGGTGCCATTTGATGACAAATCGCCATTTGTTACCTCAGGTATGCGTGTAGGTACTGCTGCTATGACTACAAGAGGTTTGGTAGAAGATGATATGTTAAGAATAGTTGACTATATCGATGAAGTATTAATGAACCACGAAAATGATGCAAAAATTTTGGGCATCAGAGGTGAAGTAAATGCTTGGATGAAAAACTATCCTTTGTTTAAATAATCAAAATAAATAGTAGCAGGAAAGTCTCACCACTTTCCTGCTTATTTTTTATACCTCTATAATCTACTGCACCTTGAATTTATTTCCACAAGATCCAAAAGAAATGTCGTTTGTTGACCATCTAGAAGAATTAAGATGGAATATCATTCGTTCGGTCATCGCTATTCTTGTGTTTTCTATCGCAGCTTTTGCTAGCATGAATCTTATTTTTCATCATATCATTTTAGCACCTGCTCGCCCAGATTTCTGGACCTATCGCATGCTCTGCAAATTGGTCACCTATGCCGGTCAACCACAATTATGTATTGATAAAATTAATTTCACCTTACAAAGCAGGTCCTTGTCTGGCCAGTTTTCAATGCACCTCACTTCTGCATTTGTGGTAGGAATGGTATTGGCTTTCCCTTATGTATTTTGGGAAATTTGGAGGTTTATTAAACCAGGTTTACATCTCAAAGAACAAAAAACAAGCACTGGCGCCGTATTCTTTGTTTCTCTTTTATTTATGATGGGAATATTGTTTGGCTATTATATTGTATCTCCCCTATCGATACAGTTTTTAGCCAATTACCAATTGAGTGAACAAATTGAAAATCAATTTGATGTAGCCTCGTATATTTCAACCCTTACCACGCTTACATTTTCATGCGGAATAATGTTTCAATTGCCCATGATTATGTTTGTGCTCACCAAAATTGGTATTGTTACCCCCGATTTTTTAAGGAATTTCAGAAGGCATGCCATCGTGGTCATCCTTATTATCGCCGCCATCATTACCCCTCCTGATGTCATGAGTCAGATATTGGTATCGCTTCCCCTATTCCTATTGTACGAAGTGAGTATTTGGGTTTCTGCATGGGAACTAAGAAGAATCAAAAAAAGATTGCTGGTAAAAAACAAATAGGCTTTAAAACATAAGGCGCGCCATGATTTTAGGTGGATAGCAATGATGCGTTCTTTGTATCGTTGGGATGCCATTATATTTTCTGCGATTGTTGCACGGTAAAATTTGGGGATTTCTAAATTATCAATTTTAACTTTTCTAGTATTTTCTAAATTAACCAACCCCAATTGATTAAATAAGTCATATTCAATACCGAATAACTCTCTTAAAACACATTCATCTGGAGTTAAAATCCCTGTTCTCTCTTGTGATTTATATTTGTTAGCCATGGATAACAGGAATAGTTCCTCCTGTTATCCATGGCTCAATCCATTCAAATTCTTTTAAATATAAATATTTTTGCATATTTCTTTACTGCCTTTGTTGGGTGTTAGCTTTCCATAGAGCTATTAATAAAAACTAAATAACTAACAAGGCGCCACCAATAACTTGTTTGAAATATTCACTAAAGTAACACTTCATATTATCGCATTCACATCTTTAGCATACATTTGATGGTCAAGAACACTAACAAATGCGAAAGAATATTAAATACAAAGTATTAAAACAAAAAATATTAATCACCCTTTCATCATTTGAATTGAGTATTTGTTTTTAAATTACGGTTCTATTTCCTTATAATTAATAGCTAGCCAAATGATCAACTATTCCCAAGTTCCCAACCCCTCCTACGTAGTAGATGAAACTTTACTTCGTAGTAATTTATCCTTGATAAAATCGGTTAAAGACCAGGCCGGAATTGATATCATTGTGG
>JBEAZU010000125.1:0-3414 GCA_041169945.1 Bacteroidota bacterium | reverse complement strand
TGCCGTAATGGTGGCAGAATCATTGGCATAAATTTTAGTTTTATCACTTACCAAACTCACTAATGCACCTGATCGTTGGATAGTTACTTTGGTAGAAGTATCAGAAATACAGCCTTCCGCAGTGACACCTACCACGGCAAGTACTGCCTTGCCAGAGAAATTAGCATTCCATTGAATGCTGCTAGTGTTATTGGAATCTTTTAAACTTCCAGCATTGGCAGGGGAAAGTATCCAACCATATTTGGTAATACCCGCAATCGCCTTACAAACGACATGGGTTTGTAAGGTATCGATGGTGATTTTTAGATTGTTGATCGGTTCAGTGATGCTCGTGGCAGCGATAGGAGCTTGTGAATTGTCTATGGTAGCCAAGTAAGGTGTTGCGATTTCAAATCCTGCGGCATCTATGATGCTCACTTTGTAGTTGCCCGCCAATAAAGCCGTGTCACTGCTGAGTGTTGCAAAGCCTTTGGTGCTGGAGTAATAGTAATAACGGTAAGGTGTTTTCCCTCCGGTTACGCCTGTTACGGTGATGTTTCCTTTTTTGCCAATACATGCTGGCGATGTTGCTTTCACCGTTGCGGTAGTGATGGTGTCGATGGTGGTAATGATGGTGTCAGACACAAAATTTGCCCTAATCTTGTCTTGGTCTTCGGCATATACCAGGTAATATTTTGCAGTTTTGCTTATTTTATAAAAGTAATCAGGAGTAACTATATTGCTAATGGTATCATTCATACCATTGTGATTCATGGCAAAGCTCCAAGGATTAGCACCTGTCATGCTTACGCGTATAGAATCTTTTTCATTGTAAAATAAGCGGGTGTCGGTGATGCTTATTTTTGCCGTAGGGATAACTGTAATGGTGATGCCATAGGAGGTATCACTTTTACAACCTTTATCATTTTGGGCGATGACCCTGATTGTTGCTTTTCCTGACTTATTGATCCCCATGGTGTAGCTCGCGGTCGTACTGTTGTCTTTCGTTGTGGCAAGTACTGCATTGCTGCTCCACCAGGTGTAGCTTGTTGCATTGGGAATCGCATTTACTTTAAATGATTGAGGGTTGTCATTCACAGGGATACTGTAGTCCTCTGCTGAAATATTTGGGGTGCCTAATTGCGGAATAGTATCTTGAACATTTAATGTATAAGCTGCTGAAGTATCTTTGTTGGCATCCACAATTCTAAAGTAATACCCTCCATTAGCCAAGAGGGTATCAGCAAGAGGGATGGCAGTTTTAAGGATGCTAAACTTGTCATCCAAGGTGTCTGCCAAGTGGATTTCATAAGGCGCTTTTCCTCCCACAAAAGAGAAATCAACCTTCGATTTTTGATTATGGCAATTAGGATCATTCACGACCGTGCTTACATTTCTAACCCTATCGATGACTACTGTAAAGGTTGAATCCCAAACAGATGTTGTCATGCTTGAATCTAGGACACCTCTAATGGCAAAGTCTCCCGCATTTTTGATGTAAAAACTATAAGGACTCGTGGTAATGCCATGGATGGTATCGGTAGTATTGCTGTATGCAAGGGCATAAAGTACTTTAAATGGCTTTGAACCATAGAGGTTTAAGGTAATTTTCGCAGAATCTCCTTTAAATATAGAAAGGGTATCTTTTGAAACCATATTCGCCAAAGGTCTGATGGTAATCTCGGTTTCAGGAGACATATAACCTCTACAAACTCCTTTCATTGGTTCTGCTTTGATTTTTAAAACACCCGAAAATTGATTGTTCCATAAGGCGCTAGCCATGGTGTCGTTAGGTGTGATGTTGGCAGCTTTTGCTGGCGAAACAATCCAATGGATTGCATCAGGCAAAATGGTTTTACCTGAATAATTAGGATTGGAAACTGCTATTTTAGCCGTGTTTATGATTTCATTATTTGCGTTATTATTGAGTAGTTTGATATGGATTGTACTTTGTGTAATTGTTCCCACAGAAAAATCTACATCACTCACCACCGGAGCGGCATTGGCGACCAAATAGTTAGACGTATCATTGTTAGGATCGAAACCACCTTCAAAATCATTGGTATTCAGAAAAACGGAATCAACAACACAACTGTTTGCATCGGTAAGGGTGATGGCTACTTTTTCAAGGTATTTTAAGTGGGGAATGGTAAAGCTTGCACCTGTCTCTTTGCCCGTATTCCATTGAATAGTAGGGGTTATTTCTGTGAAAGCACCAATATTTATGATACCATCTTCTCCTTTGTTACACGAAGGGTAGGTGGGATAAATGTAGTATTTGTTGGAAATATTGCTGTATGGGTCAATTAATGAAAGCGTGTTTGCTGTCGAACACCCTTTATTGTTTTCAATGTTAATGGAATAACTCCCTGCTTTGAATAAGGTGTCCAAGGTTTCCTTGGTGCTTGAATGAAATACCCCATTGATAGAATAATTAAATGGAGGAAATAATCCCTCCGTGATGTTGAGAGTAACTTTGTGGTAATCGTTGGCACAAGTAGGTGTTGTTGAAGTAGCGTTAAATAGAAGTGGATTTTTTTCACAGTTGTATACACAGCTCACCGTTGCTTCCCAGCCATCTCCTCCTAGGGTAGGTATAAAAGATTGGTCTTGGTTTAGCAGAAATTTGATGGTAAGACTATCTGAACCAGAGGTGAAGGTTTGAAGATTTTGATTGTAGTGGTTTAATTGGGCTAACAAAGTTGTACCATCATAGATTTCAATAAAATCTGAAGATCCTTGTGCATCATATCCGAAGTCTAATTGGGTAAAAGTAAGACGTACAAAAGAATTGGGATCATTGGCTTTGATAACCGTTGTATGGTCTTTGTCTCGTATCATTTTACCGTCTTTGCCACCATTGTCATAAAATACTGCGCTACAAGTTTTAACCGTCTCGTCTTTTTGGTCAAAGGTGTTTGCCGTAATACGTGATCCTAAAATGTTGTCGGGGAAAGAAGAATTGCTTTCATCAGCCGTAAATTTAATTTCTTTGCCATTGTTGTCGGTCACTACCACAATGCTTGCGTCTAATTTTTCACTGTCTTGTGCCCCTACTGGCACATCATAAGTCAACCAAAAATAGTTGTTGCTTTGGTCTGCCAACATGATATTGGCATCAAAAGTAAAATCACCATTGGGTTTCGCTACGATGTTTCCAACTTGTTTCGCATAGTTCAATTGACCGTTTACGCCGCCATACCAAATCTTTGCATTTTCAATGTTAGCGATCGCTGTTTTTAGGGTATTAAAAGTCAACTTCGAAACACTTATTGGTTTACTAGAACCATTGGTATTGACGTTGAATTTTAGGATTTCATTGTTTATTGAAGGAATGGGTGCCACAAGATTTCCTTCTTTGTAATAGTAAGAGGAATTGATGGCCATAGCACTTGGAGGTGATACATAGAAATTATAATCATGCGCTTCTCCAAT
>JBEAZU010000124.1:0-7647 GCA_041169945.1 Bacteroidota bacterium | reverse complement strand
TAACTATATACTTAATGAAATTTTATGTCCTTTAATCAGGGCAAAGGCATTAAAATAATTGAATAAATTGAAAACTTAGTGTTATATATCCATGAAAATTCGCCAAATCCGTATCATCTGCGTGCCATTTATTTATTCTTTTAAAGCATAAATAAAAACTGAACACAGATTGAGCAGATAAATGCTGATTATACCCCTTTGTACCTTCTATTAATTCAAATAAAACCACCATTTAAATGCGTTTTCACTGTCCTTTAATGTGTTTTTTATTATATGAAATGAATAGATATATTTTCACTTGGTTTCCACTTCAGCACTGCCTTCCATATTTTTTTAATAAATAATAACCACTATTTGGAATTATTATAATTAAGCCTTAAGATTGCATATAATTTATAATCAATCTAAATAATCATATTCAAGATGAAGAAAATCATTACACTTTCTTTTTTGGTAACAATTATTTTGTTTTCTGCGTGTAAAAAAGACGATGATAAAGAGCAGGTGGTAATACCAACCTTAAGAAAAGGTATTTATTATGCCACTATAGATACAAGCACTTATGCCAAAAACTTTGTGGATATGGCAGGCGATTCTACCGTAGATCGCAGTATTGGCAGAACATATCATTTGATGTTTGGGGGCTTAACCGCCTATATCAAAACTAGTGTTGACTCTACCAAATCATTAAGTGTTACGAATTTAAAAAATATTTATGCCAATAGTAATAATCCATTTACGGGTACTTACGCGGCTGCAAATACTTCTGGTTTGCAAATTAAAAGCACGGTGGCAGCTTCATTTGCTAGCAATGAAGCTGATAAAATCCGTGCTGATATCTCCTTATTTTTAGAAAACTTGGCCACGGCAAGTGATTCAGTCACTAAAATAGCTTCTAATGACAAATCAGGGATTATTAGTACTGGTTCCAAAAAATATCTTGTAGATGGCAAAGGAATTGAATGGGGACAAATTGTTCAAAAATCCTTGATTGGCGTTTATCAAATTGATTATATAGGCAATGTTTTATTAGGCAATCTGAATGCAGATAATACGAGCATTGTTGCCGGTTCAAAATATACTTCATTAGAACAAAACTGGGATAAAGCATATGGTATGCTTACCCAAAAAAATGTTTACGGTTCGGCGGCAGTTGAAGGCAGTACGAGTGGGGAAAGCTTGCTTGGTGCATACGCCTGGGAATTTAATCCTTATCATCCTAAAACAAATATTGCCTTAAGTAATCTTCATAGTGCCTTTTTAAAAGGGCGTGCGGCTGTTGTGAACAACGATAAAGCTTATCTCAAAATACAAACAGATGCCATCAGGTTAACGTTTGAAAAAGCTTTGGCCAGTGCTGCTTTAGGGTATTTGGGCAAATGGAAATCCTTGCCCACGGATGCTGAAAAAGCCCATGCTTTGGCAGAAGGTATTGGGTTTATTTATGCTTTAAGGGTTTGTAAATTAAGTGGTGCTGATGTGGCTTTTTCTGACGATATCTTTAACGATTTAATCAATACTGGTCACTGGAATTTAACACCTGGGCAAGTAATTAGTGCTGAAACTAAAATCAAAAACAAATTTGGTTTATAGAAAGCAATTATTGCTAAATTTGTAAAAATATATTGCCTACAGGATATTTCTTATCCTGTAGTTTTCTCCTCAAAAACACCTCCAGTATGTTTCGGTTTCTATGGCTAAAGGTTTCGATATGTTGTGCAATATCCCTTGTCTTGTGTTATTGTGTGGGTAAACATCAAGCACCCGAAGATACGCCTGATCCTATAGCCCCCAATACCGATAGAGGTGCTGTATTAAAACAAATGGCCGATGAAATAGTGCTACCTGGCTATGCCAATTTTAAGGTGAAATTGGATGCGATGACCAGTAAAGCGGAGCTCTTTGTTGCTTCGCCTGATACGATTGCCTTAAAGGATTTTCGCCAATCTTGGGTGGAGGCTTACCTAGAATGGCAAAAAGTGGAGGCCTTTAATTTTGGTCCTGCAGATATGTTTGCCACCAAAATGTTTTTTAATATTTATCCTACCAACGTTTCTGCCATCAATGCAAACATCGCCAGTGGAACGGCTAACCTAGAAGTGTCGGGCTCATTTGCTGCACAGGGTTTTCCTGCTTTAGATTATTTAATCAATGGTTTGGCCAGTAGTAATGATTCCATCGTTGGGTACTATACTTCTGCTAGCGATGCTCCTCAACGCAAAGCGTATCTCCAAAAACTGACTGCGCAAATGCAGCTCAAGTTTAACCAGGTAAACAATGAATGGCTTAGCTACCGTGATAAATTTGTGGCAAGTACTGGTTTGACAGCCAGTTCGTCTTTGTCATTGGTTGTCAATGGGCATGTGAGTCATTTCGAAAAATATATTCGTGCCGGGAAATTTGGTATTCCTGCAGGAGCAATTACCAATATCAAATCTCCAGAAAAAGTAGAAGCTTTCTACCAAAAAGATATATCACAACAATTGGCTAAAACAGCCATTCAGGCTTCAATCGATTTTTTTAATGGTAAAAGTGTCAAAACTGGCATAGAAGGGGCATCCCTAAAAACTTACCTCGATGGTATTGGTGCTAAAGACAGTCAAACCGGCAATGGTTTAGCTACCACCATTAATGCACAATTGATTACCGCAAATACCTTGGTAGGGGCACTCGATGCCAATTTTTACAACCTCATAAATACTGACAACCAAAAAATGCTAGACGTGTACAGTGCTTTGCAAGCGGTGGTGAGGTTACTCAAAGTAGACATGACTTCTGCCATGAGCATTACCATTACCTATACCGATAATGATGGTGATTGAGTGTGTTAGGTATTAGGTATTAGGTACAGAGTACAGTGTACTGAGTACAGAGTATAGGGTACTGAGTACAGTGTATTAAGTCTCAGGTACAAAGTATTAGGAAAGTAAGTTAGCGTGTTATCACAAATTTGCAATTCATTTAGTCATCCTCTTCTAGTTTTAAGCACTGAAGAGAAATATACCGGGATATAAAGCCTTTCTCCTTTGGAGAAGGTTTGGGATGAGGCTTTAGTTAAGTATTAAGTACTAGGTACAAAGTATTAGGTAAGTAAGTTAGCGTGTTATCACAAATTTGCAATTCATTTGACTATTCTCTTCTTGAGATAAGCACTGAAGAGAAATATACCGGGATATAAAGCCTTTCTCCTTTGGAGAAGGGTTGGGATGAGGCTTTTTTAGGTATTAGGTATTAGGTATTAGGTACAAAGTATTAGGAAAGTAAGTTAGCGTGCTATCACAAACTTGTAATTCATATGACTATTCTCTTCTTGAGATAAGAAATGAAGGGGAAATATACCGGGATGTAAAGCCCTTCTCCTTTGGAGAAGGGTTGGGATGAGGCTTGAATGAGTGTTTAGCGTAGTTTGGAATGGGGTAAAATAGTTGAATTTTGGTGAGCAGGTTACATAATTAAAGCATATATTGAAAATTAGCGTACATAAATATTTCCAGGGATTTTCGTCTGCAGCACCTTTGGTTGTTTTCAGAATGGTACTTGGAACCATGTTGTTTTTAAGTACTGTCCGTTTTTGGGCCAATGGCTGGATTGCAGATTTATACATAGCGCCTAAATTTTTTTTTCCCTTTTACGGTTTTGAATTCATCGTTCCATTAGGCAATTATACTTATTTTCTTTTTGCCATGCTTGCCTTTTCTGCTGTTTTAGTGGCTATTGGCTTGTATTATAGAATGGCTATGGTCAGTTTGTTTTTAAGCTTTACCTATATCGAACTGATTGATAAATCCACTTACCTCAACCATTATTATTTCATTAGCTTAATCTGTTTTTTGATGATTTTTCTTCCTGCTCAGGTGGCCTTTTCTGTGGATGCCTTTAGAAATAAAAAAATAGCGGCTTCTTTCATTCCAACCTGGACCATTGATGTGATTAAATTGATGGTTTGTATCTTGTATTTTTTTGCAGGATTGGCAAAAATTAATCCTGATTGGCTCTTGCATGCTTTGCCTTTGAAAATATGGTTGCCCGCAAGAAATGACATGCCAATTATTGGTGGCTTATTTAATTACAAAGCAACTGCTTATGTGTTTAGTTGGGTAGGATGTGTCTATGATCTCGCCATTCCATTTTTACTTTGGCATACACGAACCAGGCTTTGGGCATACCTTGCGGTAATCGTATTTCATGTGTTGACTGCTATGTTGTTTCCCATCGGCATGTTTCCTTATATCATGATGGTGACTGCCCTAATTTTCTTTTCTGCTTCTTTTCATGAAAAGATTATCGCTTTGATGTATCGTGTTTTACAAGTAAAGGGAGACATTACAATTTCACAAAAGGCGTATCAGTATCAGCCTGTCGTGGGTAAACTCATTCAAGCAGGTTTGTTGGCGTTTTTTGTTTGGCAATTGCTTATGCCACTCAGGTACTTGGCCTATCCGGGTCAATTGTTTTGGTCCGAACAGGGTTACCGGTTTTCGTGGCGGGTAATGTTGATGGAAAAAGCTGGTTATGCCGAATTTACCATCATAGACAATGCAGGTAGAAAAATGGTGGTGAACAATGCAGTCTTTTTAACTCCTTTGCAGGAAAAAATGATGACCACACAACCTGACATGCTTTTGCAATTCGCCCATTTCTTGAGGGATTATTATCATAAAAATGGTTTTACAAACCCAAAGGTGTATGTTGATTCTTATGTGTCATTAAATGGAATGATGGGGAGGCCTTTGGTGCTTCCTACTGTTGATTTGGCCAAAGAAGATGAATCTTTCCTGCATAAAAATTGGCTTTTACTGTACGAGAAGTAAGCGATTCAATGCGAAGATGTGTATATTTGCCAATGATTACAATGAAATTTTGTTATCAAAGAATGCTGGTAAAATGAATAAAATTAAAATAGTATTGTTGTTTTTGTTGGGTTTAATAAGCAATCACTTGCAGGCACAACATACCTTGTTGGGTAAACTCGTATCAATGCAAGATTCAACTTCCATTGGTCATTGTAAGGTTTTTCTTACCAGGCATCAGGTGACTTATACCGATTCTTTGGGTAATTTTAGGTTTACGAATTTGCCTGATGGACATTATGTGCTGCATTTTTCAAGTCTCGATTTCAAACATACTAAACAAGGCATTGACATCAAAGGGGCAAATGTAAGCCTTACGATAAAACTCACGCCCTCACATCAATTTACCAAAGAGGTGACCGTGGTGGCCAAACAAGCCGATAACCGTATGAAAGGGGTTGAGAATATGGGGATTTATGAAGGGAAGAAATCTGAAGTCATTATCCCTGATCAGTTGGTGGCCAACTTGTCGACCAACAATGCCCGACAGATCTATTCCCGCGTAGCTGGTTTAAATATTTTTGAAAATGATGGCTCCGGCTTACAATTGAGTGTTGGGGCAAGGGGCTTGGATCCTAACCGTACCTCTAATTTTAATGTGCGCCAAAATGGCTACGATATCAGTGCTGATGCATTGGGCTATCCTGAAAGCTATTATACCCCACCCACCGAAGCCATTGAAAAGATTCAGATTGTGAGGGGAGCAGCCTCTTTGCAATACGGAACACAATTTGGCGGCTTAATTAATTTTGTCATCAGAAAACCTGTGGCCGATAAAAAAATACAAGTCACCGCGCGACAAAGTGTAGGGTCATTTGGCTTTTACAATACGTTTACGAGTTTGGGTGGTACTGTCGGCAAAATCAGTTATTATACCTATTTTCAATACAAAAAAGGGGATGGCTGGAGGCCAAATGCCCACTTCGACAACTATAATTTCTACAGTAATGTAAATTATAAATTGTCAGAAAAAGCAACGGTAGGCTTAGATATTACCCACATGAACTATTTGGCAAAGCAGGCTGGGGGTTTAACCGATAAAATGTTTTACAAAGAGCCTCGTCAATCCAATCGCGAAAGAAACTGGTTTAAGGTCAATTGGAACATGCTTGCCTTGCATTATAACTACAAATTTAACCTTTCCAACGAGTTTAATTTTCGGTTATTTGGACTTTCTGCTTACCGATATTCCGTTGGTTTTAGTCCTAATCGGGTGCAAACCATCGACGATAATTCGGAACGCGATTTAATCAAAGGCGAATTTACGAACTGGGGGGCTGAAGCTAGGTATTTGAAATGGTATCACATAGGAAAAAAACAGGCCGTTTTTTTAATTGGAACAAGGTATTACCATGGCAATAACCACAGTACGCAGGGCTTGGGAAGCACAGGTAAAACGGCTGACTTTACGTATGTTGGGCCAAGTAATATGCTCAGCAATGATTATACTTTTCCAAATCAGAATGTGTCCTTGTTTCTAGAAAATATTTGGTACCTGCATGATAAATGGTCTATCACCCCAGGGTTGCGCTACGAATACATTGCCACCATCGCCAAGGGTACTTATATGCGTTTTGAAAACGACCTTGCGGGAAACACCACCATCCTTCCTGCTGGGCTTGAAAACAAACATAATGCAAGAAATTTTGTGCTTGCCGGTTTGGGTTTGAGTTATAAACCCATCGAAAAACTGAATTTGTATGCCAATATTTCTCAAAATTATAGGTCCATTACGTTTAGCGATATGCAGATTAATAACCCTTCTTTGGTCATTGATCCTAATTTGAAGGATGAAAAAGGCTATTCCTTGGATCTCGGTATGAGGAGCGAAGGCACCAAAAAAATCAATTATGATGTGAGTGTGTTTTATTTGAATTATGACAATAAAATTGGTGAAATTCAATTTTATGACCAGCAAAATAGGGTGTTGCGAAAACGTACCAATATTGCGCAAGCCTATATGTTAGGGTTGGAATCGTATGGGGAAATCAATATGATGAGTATTTTTGCCCCCAAACAAGAGAAATGGTCAAGTGCATTGTTTGCCAATATAGCTTTGATTCATTCAAGCTATCGCAAAAGTGGTTTGGTAGGCGTAGAAGGAAATCAAGTGGAATTTGTACCCAATGCAAATGTTAAATATGGGGTAAGAGGAGGGTATAAAAAACTTAAAGCCTCTTTGCAATACAACTATACAGCCGATCAATTTTCGGATGCGACCAATGCCTTGGCGGGCAGCAGTATTGCCATCGTAGGGCTTATTCCTGAATATGAAATTCTTGATTTTAGTATGTCGTATGAATATAAAATATTTAAACTAGAAGGCAGCATTAACAATGTCACCAATAGCATGTATTTCACCCGAAGAGCCACTGGCTATCCTGGTCCAGGAATTCTGCCTTCAGATGGCAGGAGTTTTTATGTGACCCTGCAGGTTAAGATTTAACTAGGGACTGCTGAAAAACTCAAAAGCAACAGGTAAGGAGTGTTGAGTGTTTAGTTTTTAGTGTTGAGTAAAGTCGAAAGTGTAAAGTAGAAAGTCGAAAGTGTAAAGTAGAAAGTAGAAAGTGTAAAGTAGAAAGTGTAAAGTAGAAAGTGTAAAGTTGAAAGTGTAAAGTAGAAAGTGTAAAGGGGTGATGCCCAAGTTTACCAATCATATTTCTTTTTTAAATACCCTGGGTGGATGATGGTAATGACGCCAGGAATGATTTCAAATAGTCTAAAAAACACACAACCAACCAAAAATAGAGGTACTTCAGGTAATGAAATATCCAAATCTTGCTTGTTTTTTGAGAGC